>CAMNAH010000115.1 GCA_946530775.1 uncultured Coriobacteriales bacterium | reverse complement strand
GTCGGTGGCGTTGAGCGTGCCGCCGCCCGTCACCATGATGCCGCCCGAGCAGTTGGCGGTGGTCTCGATGATGGAGTGGGCGATGTTGATCACGGTGCCTTCGCCGTAGCTAAAGACCGCGTTGGCGTGTGTACCGTCGCTCGTCACGATGACATCGGAGAGGTCGAGCGTCGCGCCCTCCTCGGCATAGACCGCGGAATTGGTGCCATAGAAGTCGGCATCGTCGCCATCGGCATCACCGGTCTTGACGACCTCGATGTTGCTGTAACTCTCGGAGGTCCCGCGCGCCGCAATGGCATGGCTCTCGCTGGCATCATCGGAGACGGTCTCATTGATCTGGATATCGTCGCGGGTGAGCGAGAAGGGCTCGTCCTCCTCGACGACCTCGGGTTCCTCCGCCTCAACCGCCTCGTCAGCCTCATCAGCCTGCTCGACAGCAACGGATTCGTCTGCCTGGTTATCGGCTGCCAACTCGATCTGCCCTGCGCACCCGCAAAGGGCGAGCATGGCGCTCAGCACGAACGTGGCGAGAATGGATGCGAACTGGTTCATGGGATGCTCCTTTCCTTGATGCTGGAGCAATCCTAGGTATCAAACCTAAAAGCAACTTAAACGCTCCATGTCGAACGCGGACGTGAGACAATAGCGCTGCACGTAAGCAAAGGGAGGATGCCATGGCGAGCGACCTCGCGAGAATCACGGTAACGTTGCCCAAGGACCTGCTCGACGAGCTGGACGAGCTCTCGGCGCGGCGCGGTCTTGCGCCCAACCGCTCGGAGGCCGTGCGCGACCTTATCCGCGAGAAGCTCGTGGAGGAGGCGCTCGGCGAGCCAGATTCCGAGGTCGCAGGCTCGGTCACGATGGTCTACGACCACCACCAGCCCGGCCTCACGCAGCGCCTCGACGAGGTCCAACACGAGCACCTCGACGTGGTCGTCTCAAAGATGCATGTGCATCTCTCCCACGGGCTCTGCCTGGAGACCATCGCCGTGCGCGGTGCAAGCGATGAGGTCCATGCGCTGGCAGATCAGCTTCTTGGCGTGAAGGGCGTGCGGCACGGCAAGCTCGTCTGCGTGGCTGCCCACTAGCGGATGGTGCCCACCACCAAACCCGAGGAACGCGCGCAGACGGCGAGCTGCGTGCGGTTCTCGCAGCCGGTCTTCTCGAGCAGATGCTGGATATGGCTCTTCACGGTGGCGTCCGAGAGGTAGAGGCGCTTTCCGATCTGGATGTTCGAAAGCCCGTCGACGAGCAAACGCAGGATCTCGATTTCGCGCTCGGTGAGGTCTGCGCTCGAGGCCTGGCCAACTCTGGTTGCCGGCGAGCTATCGGGATAGACGCTCTCTCCCGCCATCGTGCGGTCCATGACCTCGATGATCGACGTTTCGGGGGCGTCCTTGTACCAGAAGCTCTCGACGCCCGCCTCCCGCGCGCGGTCGAGCCATGATGGCTCGGGGATGGACGTGATGACGACGACCTTGATGCCGGGCATGGCGCGCTTTATGCGTGCGGCGGCGTCGAGGCCGTCCGAGCCATCGGCCATGAGCACGTCCATGAGCACGAGGTCGATGCCGCCGCGCAGCACGTAGATGTCGGCGAACTTGGCGGAATCGACGGTGCAGGCCACCTCGTAGCGCTCGCACGAGCCCACGATGAGCTCGAGATACGCGCTTGCGAGGCGCTGATCCTCCACGATCATCACTCGGGTCTTAGCCATGTTCCCCGTCCCTCGACTCGAACGCCGCCGACACCGCGATGCGCGGAAGCCAACGCACCTTCATGGTACCGCCTGCGCGCTCGATGGTTCTGCGCACGTTGGCAAGACCGCCCGTTTCTTCGGCGGGTTGCCTCGGCTGCGCGCCGTCGTTCTCGATGGTCGCGCGGACTCCCGCCGCGTCTTGGGAGATGCGCACCGTGACCGTGCGGGCGCCTCCATGGCGCACGGCGTTGCTCAGGCACTCGTGTACCAGCGCGATCAGTGCGGACCGCTGCCGATCGTCGCGGGGAAGCTCTCCCTCGACGGTCAGGTTGACGTCGATTGCTCGGGCAGCTTCGACAAGGTCATCCCAGCTGTTCTCATGCGCGGTGTCGGGAATAGCAGAGGTTCTGATGAGCTCGATCGCCTGCCGCCAGATGCCCAGAAGCGCATCGCGATTGCGCTCCGCAGCTTGTTGGTGCTCGTAGGCGCGCAGCGCCACCAGCGCCTTTCCCATTTCGCCGTGCACGTGCATCTTGGCCGCGAGCACCTCCTCGTCGCGCGTGAGCTGGACAATGCTCGCGCTGTAGGCGCGCAGCCTCTCGTTGACTGTTTCGAGCCGCGCGTTGCGTCCCTCGAGCTTGCGCACCAAACCGTACTCCTCGCTCACGTCGGTTGCGATGAGCTCGTCGACTGCGGAGTGCCCGAGGTCGAGGCGCGTGCGCGAGAGCTGCCATATGCTGTCGTCGGCGGAGCGCAGCATGCCCTCGGGGGTGCCGGAGTCAAGGGCCAGCTCGACCGCCCGGGCATTGCGCAGCAGCGTGCGTCCATCATCGCCTGCGAAGAGAACGGCGTCGGGCAAGGCGTCGAACGCCTCCTTGATGGAGATGGGGCCCACGGAGCCTTTTCTGAGCGCATCCAGTTTCCGTGCGAGCAGGATCTCGACGATCGCGGGCGCGATGAGCATCGCAGCTACGGCGATGAGCGGAAGCCCGATCAAAAAGCCTGGTCCGTATGGCTTGTCCGCGGCACTGTCCAGGTAGCTTGCGCTTGCCTGGGTGAGGGAGACGCAGAGCGTGATAAGCCACGCGCACACCAGCGCGCTTGTTGCAACCGTTCTCCTGCCCGCCTGCATGGCCGCGGCCTCGATGAAAAGGTGCAGAGCCGCTATAAGCAGCAGGAGGCATATGATGCCGAGCCAGTTCGCAGCCGCAGACGTGTATGAGAAAAGCGGCATCATGGCGCATCTCCGCCAGTCAAATCATGCAGGACGGCATCTGCGAACGTGCGGTATGCCAGAAGGGCATCTTCTGTCGCCATCGTGGTGAAGGGGCACGCGGGAACCGTTGCATCTATGCCGTATCTCCGCGCCCACTCGGCCGTCTCGGCCATCGCAAGCGCCAACTCACGGCCATCGACGGCGCCTGCCTCGCCCGAGAGCATGAGGTTCGCATAGCGTTTGGCATACGCCGCATGGATCGCCGCGCGATGCATCCGCTCGAGAAACGCGTCTTCATCCGCGGGAATATCGCCGAGAAGCCCCTCGATTGCGGAGAGCTGCGGGGCGATGGCTGCCATGATCTGCTCGTGGAGGATCTCGCGCTGTGCGAGGGCCTCGTGCTCGCGCGCCAGGTCGTTCTCGGCGCGGAGCATGGCGTTCTCCTCCTCGAGCACGTTCCCCAGCCCCTCGAGCTGTGCCTGCAGCTCATGAACATGCGTAAGATCGCGCAGCCAGAAGGCCGTTCCCCCTTGGATGGCACGGGCGGCGAGCTCGGTGTTCGCATCCAGAGCGACCGGAGCGTCCAAGGCCGCGAGGACCTGCGCCTGCGTGACATCCGGCACGCCCGCCGACGCGAAGGCGACCCGCCCGCCCTCGTCCATGAGCCCGCCGTTCAGCGATGATGCCCTCCAGAGCTCGGCATACCCCTCGTTTGCTGCGAAAAACCCAAGGCGGACGAGTATTTCCATGAAGAGCACCACAAGAAAGCAGACCACCTCGGGCAGCTTGAACGCCGAGATGATGATGCTGTCATGCGCATACGAGTAGGCGAGGCTGTACGAGACTCCGAGCAGGATGGGCAGGAGCAGCACCAGAAGCTGCCAGCGCGGCTTTGCGCGGGCGGTCTTCACCGCCGAGAAGACCACGGCTGCGACTGCCAGGCCAACCGTCCATATCCACGACGCAAAGTACAGGGGACCGTAGGTGTAGGGGTGGTCATCCAGGGGGATTCCCTCGAGTTCGGGGCTCCTGTCGATGCGAAACGCCCATTCATGCAGGTCGTTCGTAAGAAAGAGGAGCGAAATGGCGCCAGCTGCGGCCAACAGCAGCCACCATGCGCGGCCGATGCGTTCGTCGGGCCGTTTGCCGGCATGCAGGACGGCGAGGAGCAGAAACGCCGGTATGAAGGCATAGAACATGTAGTAGGCATACCAGCTGAGCTGCTTGTTCTCGACCATGCCCACCAAGAAATCGTACCGTATCGTGCGCAAAAGGAGCCAGCTCACCATGAGCGCGCCCGCAACGCGAATGCATGGAATGACCATGGGATGCAAGAAGCGGCTGTTCATCAACCGCATCCAGACCAGCACGAAGCCCGTGTAACAGGCAAAGGTGATGGTGGAGACGGGGATGGAGATGATGCCGAATTCGACAGAAGCCCTAATGAGGCCTCCCGCCAGCATGAGGGCAGCCATGGCGATATAGGCATTCCTCGTGTTCGACGAGAGGCGCATGGCGGTCCTTCC
>CAMNAH010000114.1 GCA_946530775.1 uncultured Coriobacteriales bacterium | reverse complement strand
TGCCCACGAAGCCGGCGAGGCCCGAGAAGAAGGCGCCGGTGAGGAACGCGAACGGCGTGAACCAGGAGAGCATGCCGGCGAACGCCATGCAGATCATCGCGGCGAAGACCGCTGCGAGGAAGATCGCCACGCCCGCATACTGGCGCTTAAGGTACGCGTTGGCACCATCGCTGACCCACTTGGAGATCTTCTCCATCTCGGGTGTGCCCGCAGGTGCATTGTGCACGCTCTTGAACTTCACGAAGGAGAACAGGAGCGCGACCACCGAGCCGATGCCGGTGAAAATGAACGCCAACGATTCCATTACTGCCCAACCTTTCTATACATTGCGTTCCGCTGTAACAGCATAGAGACCCATAGCGGGCTTTTATGGCTATTGCAAACGAAACTATCCCCATGGAGAAGTATAAAAAAGGCGGAAGAATCGTTTTATCGCACATTTGAACAGTTTACGGGTCGTTTATCTGTCAAAAAGCGACAAACACGCCCCCTACGTGCGTAAATGCGAGCTCAAGCAGGGGGTTTGCGGGTCATTGACACCCACGGTGGGCGGCCATGATGCGGGAGCTGTCATCAGCGCTTGAACCATCTGCGGCGAAAAACCGACCGTTCACGCAAGCAGGGCGCTCACGAGGGCTTTTGTCGTTGCGTAGGTTCCGGGGGTCTTGCTCTCGCGCGGGCCTGCGACGTTCAGCGTGATGCCGTACCCGAGGCTCCCGAGCCAATCGCGCGCTTTCGCGATATCGGTTACGCCGCGGACGATAAGGCAGGGCCGTCCATACTCCTCGGCAAAGCGAACGGTCATCTCGGTGCCGCTTAGGGGCTCGATGCCAGCGGGTGCCACAATGAGGGTGGCGTGGCTGTCGCGCACGTTCCAGGCGGTTCGTTCCACATAGCCCTCGGTGAAGCCCTCCTTGAGCTCGGGATAGGCTTCGAGAAGGCCCGGCGGCTCGGGCATGTCCTCGGCAAGACCGCCCGGGGGGCACCATCCGCAGATGGGCACGCCCTTCTCGCGCGCCGCATCGAGGCCGCCGCGGTCGGCACCGGTCTGTCCGCCGGAACGTACGGCAGCGATGCGTATGCGCGTGAGCGATGACGAGATGCCGTCTGCCTCCGCCTGCTGTGCCGCGATCGTTGCGGCATCGGTGGGGTCGGCCTTCTGGGCCGTTTCCCACTCGTCGCGGGTGATCCAGTTGACGTCCTCGGTCTTGTAGTCTCCGATAACCCTGCGCGGACGGTCCTTGATGGAGCGCTGGCGCTTGAGACCGACCTTCTCCTGAACGCGCCGGCTCCGATCGTTGTCCTCGTCATGGCCTGCCCATACGGCGGCAAGGCGCAGGTCGCAGAACGCGTGCTGCATGATGGCGCGCACTGCTTCCGGCATGAAGCCGTTGCCCCAGAGGGGCTTCGCGATCCAGTAGCCGAGCTCGGCTTCGTCGGAGCCGATGGCGAGATCGGATGCCGCGCCGATCATGAGGCTGATCGATCCCACGGCCTCATCGGCGGGTTCGCGGTCCTTGATGACGATGGCGTAGGTTTCGGGAACCATGAGGATGTGCTCGAGCACATCGCGGCTCTCGTCGATGCTCTGGTGGGGAAGCCATCCGGCAGAGGGGCCCACATCGGGGTCGGAGGCGTAGGCGAACAGCGCCTCGACGTCCGACTCGCGCCAGGGGCGCAGGACGAGCCGTTCGGTTTCGAGGGTTGTCGGCCACATCATCGGAGCTCCTCTCCTTTGCGGAACATCTCTAAGCTTACAGCGCGTGGAGCACAGGCTGCATGCGATCGAAGGTGGCGATGGCCGAGAAGCCGAGCGCACAAAGCGTATCGTAGGTCTGGGGAATATAGGCACCCAGATGCTCGGGCCGGTGGCTGTCGGAGCCCACGGTGACGATGGTGCCGCCGAGATCGCGGTAGAGCTCGAGGATATCGGTCGAGGGCGTGAGGTCCGACAATCCGTAACGATAGCACGAGGTATTGACCTCGATGCCGTGCCCGGTTGCGATAACGCGCTCGAGGATGGCGGCGATGATGTCGCGGTTCTTCTCGGTGGGATAGGGGCCAGCCGGGTCGTAGCGTCGTATCAGATCCATGTGCCCGAGCACGCTGTAATCGTCGTAGGACATGACGACCTCATAGAGCTCGCGGTAGTAGTCCTCGTTGTACTCGGCCTGGGTGCGCCCCGCCATGAAGGGATTTCCGTCGTACCAGAACTCGATATCGCGCACCTGGTGGATCGAGAGAAGCACGAAGTCGAGCGGCCACTCGTGGAAGAGCTTCTCGAAGCGGGGGATGGTATGGGTCTGCACGCCGAATTCGAGACCGCGTTTGACAGCGATCTTCTCGGAATACTTCTCTGCAAGCTCGGCAACGCGCGGGAAATAGCGCGGATAATCCACGTTGAGCGCGAGGTCGCCCTGCTCGTTTCTGTGGGGGTTGGGGCAATCCCAATCATCGTAGGGGCCGTAATCCACATGCTCGGTGAAGGCGAGCTCCTCGATACCGTGATCGATGGCATCGAGAATGACCTGCTCCATGGGGTAGTCGCAGTCGTTCGAGAAATCGCTGTGGACGTGGTAGTCGAAGTACATGAGAGAACCTTCCGCTATGCGCGCGCATCCTCGGCGCCGAGGTCTGCCTGGAGCTGTCTGATAAAGAGGCCGCTGCGCGGTTTGGGGGCGAACCAGGTCGATTTGGGCGGCATGAGCTGGCCCGCATCGGCAACGGCGATGAGCTCCTCAACCGAGGTGGGGTGCATCGAGAAGGACACGCCCTCCGCGCCTGCGAGATGCTCGAGAGAATCGGTGCCCAACGTGCCGCTCACAAAGGATATGCGTTCGTTGCGCGTGGGATCGGCGATACCGAGAATGGGTTCGAGCACGAGGTTCTGCAGCAGCGAGACGTCAAGCGAGGAAGCCGGGCTTTGCTCTGCCGGCTCGGGAGCCGTGAGCTCCCACCAGCGCCCATCCGTGTACATGCCCATGCGGCGCTTCTGCGTGGGGATGAGGGCGGTGGGGGATGGTGCAGCTTCGAAGCCCGCGGCTTCGATAGCCTCAACAAGCTCTTCGGCGCTCATGCCGCATCTGTCGGAAACCACGCGGTTGTAGGCGTGGACCTGCAGCTGGGAGGCGGGGTAGAGGATGGCGAGGAAGGAGTCGCTCGGAAGCTCCACGTCAGAATCGCACGCCTCGCGCGCCATCCGGGCGACCTCCGCAGCGGCGGCCGCGCGATGGTGGCCGTCTGCGATATAGGCGTGGTCGACGCCATCGAGCTCTGAGCGAAGCGAGCGGATCTCATCGGTCTGAGCGATGCGCCACACCGTCTCGCGGATGCCGTCCTCCTCGTACTCGTAGAGCGGCGTCTCGGCGGTCGCGGCCTCGACGATCTGATCGATCGAGGCCCTGTCCTCGTAGGCGAGGAAGATGAGGCCGGTTTGGGCTCCAAGGGCGCGGATGTGGCCGATACGGTCGGCGAGCTTCGCGGCGCGTGTGTTCTCGTGACGGCGGATGGTGCCGTCGTGGTAGTCGGACACCGCGCAGGCGCACACGATGCCGGTCTGGCTCGCTCCGTCCTGCTCGAGGCGGTAGAGGTAATAGCAGGGCTCGTCATCTGCGAGCAGGGTACCGTCGGCGATGCGCTCGTCGAGACGCTCCTTCGCGCGTGTCATGAGCGCGGCGGAATCGGGGGTCTCGTCGGGCGCGAACGTCACCTCGGGCAGGTCGCATTCGAGAAACGATGCGCGATGGCTGCGTGCCCAGGCAACGCCCGATGCGTAATCGAAGACATCGTAGGGAGGCGCAGCGAATTGCGCTGCGCACTCCGGGGTCGGTCTCAGACAGGCGATCGGCTCGGTCCTCATGGGGCTCCCTGCGAACTCGAAGTTTCCCTATTCCAGCTCGAAGGCACCGGTATAGAGCTGATAGTACGTGCCCTTTGCGGCGATGAGCTCGTCATGCGTTCCGCGCTCGATAATGTGCCCATGGTCGAGGACGATGATCACGTTGGCGTTGCGCACGGTAGAGAGGCGGTGTGCGATGACGAACGTGGTGCGGCCGGCCATGAGGGCGTCCATGCCGCGCTGCACGATCTGCTCGGTGCGCGTGTCGATGGAGCTGGTGGCCTCGTCGAGGATCATGACGGGCGGATCGGCAACCGCGGCGCGCGCGATGGAGAGCAGCTGGCGCTGGCCCTGGGAGAGCGATGAGGCGTTGTCGCGCAGCATCGTGTCGTAGCCATCGGGCAGGCGCTTGATGAAGCTATCTGCACCCGCGAGCTTGGCAGCCGCGATGCACTCCTCGTCGGTGGCATCGAGGCGTCCGTAGCGGATGTTGTCCATGACGGTGCCGGTGAAGAGGTTCACGTCCTGCAGGACGATGCCGAGGGCGCGGCGCAGGTCGGGCTTCTTGATCTTCTCGATGTTGATGCCGTCGTAGCGGATCTTGCCG
>CAMNAH010000113.1 GCA_946530775.1 uncultured Coriobacteriales bacterium | reverse complement strand
TTTGCGGCGCTGTTGGCCTTGATCTTGTCGACCACCTGACGCCACTTGCGCTGGATGTCGGCAGAGCCCGCGGGCTGCTGCGGAGCAGGCGCGGGCGCCGGCTGGGGCACAGGTTGAGGCGCAGGCTGCGGTGCGGGCATCGGTGCAGGCTGGGGCGCAGGCTGCGGTGCGGGCATCGGCGCAGGCTGAGGCCTAGGTTCGGGCTGCGGTACGGGAGCCGCAACGGGCGCAGGTGCAGGCTGGGGTGCAGGCGCGGGCGTCGCAACAGGCACGGGCTGCGCTACCGGAATCGGAGCCGGAGCCGGAGCCGGCACCGCGGCTGCAGCGCGCTCCGCAGCCGCAACTCCCGTAGGCGATGCAAGCGCACGCACGCTGTTCTCGAGCACGCCCACGCGCTCGGCAATCGACTCGAGCGTGAGGTCGCTCTTGGGCCGCGCGATGCGAGTGAGCGCAACCTCGAGCACGAGGCGCTGGTTGGTGGTGTAGCGCATCTCACTCGATGCGCCCGCGAGGATCTCGAGCGCGCGGGCAACGCGATCGGGATCGCCGAATGCAGCAGCCTCGGCGGAGAGCTCCGCGGCGTCATCGGCGCTCGTGGGAAGCACGCTGCGGTCGATGCCCACCACGCAGGCAACATACACGTCGCGCAGGCGCGCGGCGAGGTCGTTGGTGAAGCGCAGCAGGTCGCGACCGCGCTCGACAAGCCCGGCCACCTGCCTGAACAGCGCGGGAACATCGCGCGCTGCCAGGTCGCGGCACACCTGCGCAAGCGTATAGGCGTCCGTCTCGCCCAGCATGTCGCGCGCCGCATCGAGCGTCACGTTCTTGTTGGTGTAGAGCGCAAGCTGCTCGAGGGTCTTGAGCGCGTCGCGCATGCCGCCGCGGGCGCTGCGGGCGATAAGCTCGAGCGCCGCAGGCTCGTATCCGATCTCCTCCGCCGCGCAGAGCTCCACAAGGTAGGCCTGCAGGTCGTTGTTGGAGATGGCGTGGAAGTCGAAGCGCTGCACGCGCGAGAGCACCGTTCCGAGGATCTTCTGCGGGTCGGTGGTGCACATGACAAAGACCACGTGCTCGGGCGGCTCCTCGAGGGTCTTGAGCAGCGCGTTGAACGCCGCCGGCGTGAGCATGTGGACCTCGTCGATGATATAGACCTTGTAGTCACCGCGCACCGGGGCATAGCTGGCGCGCGAGATGATCTGGTCGCGCACGTTATCGACGCCCGTGTTGGATGCGGCATCGATCTCGAGCACGTCTGGGTGGTTGCCTGCGGCGATGAGCTGGCAGTCCTCGCAGGTTCCATCGGGCAGTTCGCCGTGACCGTGCTGGCAGAGCAGTGCCTTCGCCAGCAGACGCGCCATGGTGGTCTTGCCCGTGCCGCGCGGTCCGCAGAACAGGTAGGCATGGCTTACGCGCTGCTCGCGCACGGCGCGCTCGAGCGTCTCGACCACATGATGCTGACCAACAACCTGGTCGAACGTCTGGGGACGATATTTGTTGTACAGGGATTCCATGCGCCCTCCCGATACCTTGGATTAACCGTTCAAGTATACGGCATCGGGCGCAGGTGGCTCTCCCAGCCTTTCCACGGACCTCTTAGCGCAAACGGACCCGACCCATTCGCTATTCAGCAACGAGCGCATCCCATGTAAGGCAGTCTACCTCGACGGATTTCGCCGTCAGGTTTTCCACGGCGCCGGCGATATCGGCGGTGTTCTCGTCTTCCACCGTGCCGTCGAACACGATCACGTATTGGAACGAGCCCAGCTGGGCAGTGCACTCGGTCTCAGTTGCGCGATCCCTTAGCATGATGAAGCTGAAGCCCTCATCTGCGAGCTCGGCGCCCGACATGCCAATATAGTTCCGACACTCGGCCTCGCTGGGATATGCCAGGACCTCGACCTTCGACACGGGCAGCGGCGCAAGCAGCTCGACGAGCTCGTCGCCCGTTGGAAGGATGCCCTCCAGCTGGCTTCTCACGTCGTCGGGCAATTCCGTGACAACGCGGTAGTACCAGTCGCCATCACGGTATCCCATGATGAAACGGCCGTTGTCTATTGTCATTTCGGGAGCCTCGCCGGGGGCATCGAATACGTCCTGCATCGTCTCGAACTCGACAGTCGGAGGCTGCGCAGGCGCTGGAGCGCTCTCGGCAGGTGCGCTTTCCGATTCTGCAGAAGAGGATGGCTCCACCGCGGGGCTTTCCGACTCGCTTGGAGAAGCCGCATTTGAAGCGTCGCTCTGAGGTGCACATGCGCACAATGCGCAGGCCAGCATCGCCACCGTAGCCGCAGTAGCAAGAACCCTTGCTTTCATACGTAACGTCCTTTCGCCGGGTCGCTTCTGCTTGCTCGGTATTGTAAAGCGAGAGATGCGCACGGAGCAGGAACAGTGCTTGAACTACGCGGACTTCTTCTTCATACGGTTGATCTGCGAGCGGATAAAGGTCACCGCGGCGGGGATGGCCGAGATCACGATGATGGCGCCCACCAGCAGCCCGAAATGCTCCTGCACGGCGGGGATGCCGCCCACGAAGTAGCCGAGCATGATGAAGATGGTGGACCACGTGATGCCGCCCAGCACGTTGTAGATCACGAAGTTGCGCCAATGCATGCCGCCCATGCCCGCAAGAAACGGCACGAACGTGCGGATGAACGGGAAGAAACGGCCCAGGAAGATGGCGAGATGACCCCACTTGTCGAGAAACGCCTCGCTCTTCTCGATGCGCTCGGGCGTCATGGCCTTGACCTTGCCGGAATCGATGATCTTGCGCCCGAAGAAGTGGCCGATCATGAAGTTCATCTGGTCGCCGAGAATAGCAGCCGCCCATACCAGGCCCAGGAGCAGCGGCAGCGTGAAGTGGCCCTCGGGCAGGCTCTCGGGATGCGAGAAGTACCCCGCGGCAAAGAGCAGCGAGTCGCCGGGCAGGAACGGGAAGAACACCACGCCCGTCTCGATGAAGATGATGAGGAACACAAAGCCATACGCCGCAACGGGACCCATGCCGATCCACGTGGCGATGGCAGTGCGAGGATCTTTGATGAGCTCGTAGATGTATGAGATGAAACCCATGCGACCCCATCTCTCGGCTGCAGACAATACGAGCGTGCTCGATGGGAACGGGCGCCCGCCAGTGACTCCTTATGGCTGCTGCATCCCTGCCCTGACCAGGTTCGGGGTATAGCGTCGCCCGCACCCATCCAACACGCTCGGGGTTAACTGTACCATATGAGCGCCATAACATGGACGGAGGCCCTCGACTTACGTCTGAGAGCCTCCACTTTGGTAAAGCTACGGGCCTGTGCCCGACGGTCGACGGCCCGGCCGAGTCGCGTACTGACCGTCATCCGCACTTACATCATCCCCTATCGGCACGCACGCTAAACACCGGGCGCGCAGGCGGACGGTTTGCATCGGCAAGCGTACGGGAAACAATTCTGAAACATAAGTCCTCCACAACTCGTTCGAGGCCCCCTCTTCGCGGTAGGATTAACGGGTGTCCCCCATTCCACGAGAGGAACGCCATGGCTAAGAAGGCATCGAAGAAGGTCGCCCCCAAGCAGGAGAAGCCTCGGCACAACGACGAGCAGTACGGCGAGGTGCTCTACGCGTACTCCTACGCCATGGACGACGAGAACTACCTCAACGCCGCCAGCCTCGTGGGCCCAGGGCGCATCCAGCAGATCATCACCAGCGTCTCGATGGTCTTCCTCGTGCTCATCATCGTCGCCCTCTACAACGAGGCTCACCGCGTGTATCCGCTGGCAATCGCAAGCTTCGTGCTGTTCATCGCCCTCAGCATCCTCAACCAGAACTGGACGAAGGTGCGCAACCGCTATGTAGCGGGCACCGATCTCAACCCCAGCGCAGATGCCGCGCGCCATGTGGTGGTGACGCCCGAGAAGATCGTGGTCGAAGGCCCGGGCGACACCGTGCGCGACTACGCGCTCTCCGAGGTCAAGTCGGTCGCAGAGGACTCCGACGGCGCCCTGATCAAGCTCGGGCAGAAGCGCTATGTGTATGCGCCGCGCAGGTCCTTCTCCGAGAGCCGCTACACGGGCCTCGTGTCGCTCCTGCGCGAGAAAAGCGCCTAGCGGCATACAAGAGCCGCCCCGGATGGGGCGGCTCCTTCGAATCCGTATGTACGCGAGAACGTCTACTTCCAGACGCGGTTGGCGCGGTAGTAGCCGAGCAGCGCCTGCGTGCTCGGATCCTGCTTGGCGAGCGCCTCGTCGTCATCGAACGCGGGCGTGATCTGCTTGGCGAGCACCTTGCCCAGCTCGACGCCCCACTGGTCATAGCTGTCGAGACCCCAGACGGTACCCTCGACAAAGGTGATGTGCTCGTAGAGCGCGATGAGGGCGCCCACCGCGAACGGCGTGAGCTGCTTGCCGAAAATCGAGGTGGTGGGACGGTTGCCGGTGAACACGCGGGCGGGCACCATCCACTCGGCGGTACCCTCGGCGCGCACCTCGTCGGCCGTCTTGCCAAAGGCGAGGGCCTTGGTCTGCG
>CAMNAH010000112.1 GCA_946530775.1 uncultured Coriobacteriales bacterium | reverse complement strand
CATCGACGAGCTCCTCATGGCCGCCGAGTACATCATGAGCGAGGGCAACGAGAAGATCATACTCTGCGAGCGCGGCATCCGCACCTTCGAGAACCGCACCCGCAACACCTTCGACGTGAACGCCGTGCCGGTGCTCAAGAACCTCACCCACCTGCCCGTCATCGGCGACCCCAGCCACGCGACCGGCTACACCCGCTTCGTGCGCCCGGTTGCCTACGCGGCCACGGCCGCCGGCGTGGACGGCCTCGAGATCGAGGTGCACAACTGCCCCACCGAAGCATGGTCCGACGGCGCGCAGGCGCTCACGCCCGAGATGTTCGCCGACGCCATGCGCCGCATCGCGCTCATCCGCGAGGCGATCACCGCGGAGGCCTAGCATGGCCGCATTCACCGAGAAGCGCATCGGCATCGTGGGCCTCGGCCTTATCGGCGGCTCCTTCGCCAAGGCCTATGCGGCCGCAGGCTGGGAGGTCTTCGCCTGGAACCGCACGCACGCGACGGTCGAGCTCGCCGAGATCGAGACCATCGACGGCGAGCTTGCAGATGACGTCATCCCCACCTGCGAGCTCATCATCCTCGCAAGCTATCCCGCGGCCAGCATCGCATGGCTCGAGGAGAAGGCGCCCCTCATCGCCGAGGGAGCCATCGTCATCGACACGGTGGGCGTCAAGCGCGCCGTCGTCGAGGCATGCTCCGCCATAGCAGCGGAGCATCCGTTCACCTTCGTTGGGTGCCATCCCATGGCGGGAACGCAATTCTCCGGCTTCGCGCACGCGCGCGCCAACATGTTCAAGGGCGCGCCGCTCGTGGTGGTACCGCCCGAGATGGACGATTTCGAGCGCCTTGACGTGCTCGAGCGGCTCCAGCAGCTTCTCGAGCCCTGCGGCTTCGGCAGCTTCACCTTGAGCTCCGCCGAGGAGCACGACCGCATGATCGCCTACACGTCGCAGCTTGCGCACGTGGTATCGAACGCCTATGTGAAGAGCCCCACGGCCCAGAACCACAAGGGCTTCTCGGCGGGCTCCTACAAGGACCTCACGCGCGTCGCGCGCCTGAACGCGACCATGTGGACCGAGCTCTTCCTCGACAACGCCGACTACCTCTCCGAGGAGATCGGATTCATCATCAAGAGCCTCAGCGCCTACAAAGATGCCCTCGATGCGGGCGATGCCGAGAGGCTCCACGAGCTGCTCGCCGAGGGAGATAGGCTCAAGCGGGAAGCGGAGGCGCGATGAGCGTGCGCTCGGTTCACGTGAATGCCGCCTCGGCATCCTACGACGTCCTTATCGGCGAGGGGCTGCTCGACGAGGTGGGCCCGCGCCTGTCCGGCCTCGGCCGCACGGGACGCGTCTTCATCGTGACCGACTCCAACGTCGCACCGCTCTATCTCGACCGCGTAGCGGCGTCGCTCGAAGATGCGGGCTTCGCCGTCTCGAGCACCGTCTTTCCCGCAGGCGAGGAATCGAAGAACCTCTCCACCCTGGGCCTGATCCTCGAGGAGATGGCGCAGGCGGGCCTCACGCGCACGAGCACCGTCATCGCCCTCGGCGGCGGCGTCACGGGCGACATGGCGGGCCTCGCCGCGGGCCTGTACATGCGCGGCATCGCCTACGTGCAGATGCCCACCACGGTGCTCGCCATGGTCGATTCCTCGGTAGGCGGCAAATGCGCGGTCGACCTTGCGCACGGCAAGAACCTCGCCGGCGTCTTCCTGCAGCCCAAGGCCGTGCTCGCCGACGTCGCATGCCTGAAGACGCTCTCGGACGAGGTCTTCTGCGATGGGTGCGCCGAGATCGTCAAGCATGCCGTGCTCGCCAGCCCCGAGCTCTTCGAGGAGCTCGCGGCGCATCCGCTCTCCAAACACGATGCTCCCGAGCGCCTCGCGCGGATCATCGCATGCAATGTCGATATCAAGCGCAGCGTCGTCGAGTCGGACGAGCGCGAATCCGGACCGCGCAAGCTCCTCAACCTGGGCCATAGCATCGGACACGCCGTCGAGGCGGCATCCAAGTTCGCGCTCGGCCACGGTCACGCGGTTGCGATCGGTCTGGCGGCCATCTGCCGCGCCTCCGAGAAGCGCGGATGGACGAGCCTCGGAACGTCCGAGCGCGTGGAAACGGCACTCGCCGCGCAGGGCCTCCCCACCGCCAGCCCGTATGAGGCCGACGACCTCATCGCCTACGCGCACCTCGACAAGAAGCGCACCGAGACGGGCATCGACCTCGTCATAGCCGAGCACATCGGCTCCTGCACCATCAGAAACGTCGATCTCGCCGAGTTCGACGAGCTCATCAGGATGGGGGCATGACCGAGATGAACGCCATCATCGAGCCCAGAACCCTGTCCGGCACCATCATGGCCATCCCCTCGAAATCGGAGGCGCATCGCGCCCTCATCTGCGCTGCGCTCGCCGATGCACCCACGCGCATCGTCTGCCCTGCTACCTCGGAGGATATCGAGGCCACGATTAGCTGCCTCGAGGCGTTGGGGGCGCGCATCGAACGCTCGCAAGACGGTTTCGAGGTTTCTCCCATCGCGTCTCCCCTTCCCGAAAACACGCTGCTCGACTGCCGTGAATCGGGCTCGACGCTCCGCTTCCTGCTTCCCGTCGCAGCCGCTCTTGGGAGCTGCTCGTTCGCAGGCGCGGGACGTCTCTCCCAGCGCCCCCTGGGCCCACTTGCCGAGGCGCTGCGCGCACATGGCGCTTCCGTGAGCACCGACGGAGCGCTTCCGCTCGAGGTATCGGGGCCGCTTGCGGGCGGCACGTTCATCCTGCCCGGCAATATATCATCGCAATATGTGACGGGCCTTCTGCTCGCCGCTCCCCTGCTCGACGAGGCCGTCTCGATCCGCGTGGCCGAGCCCATCGAGTCAAAGCCCTATATCGCCCTCACGCTGCAGGCGCTCAGCCGCTTCGGCGTCGAAACCGAGATCGTGCACGAGGAGGGATTCACCTCCTATAGGATGGGCGCGGGAAGCGCCTATCGCTCGCCGGGTACCATCGAGGTGGGTGGCGACTGGTCGAACTCCTCGTTCTGGCTGGCCGCTGGCGCACTCACAGTCGCGGGGCTCGAGGTTGACGGGCTGGAGATCTTCTCCAAGCAGGCCGACCGTGCCGTCATGGGCGCGCTCGCGCTGCTCGGCGCCCACGTGCTGCGCTCGTCTAGAACGGTTGCCGCACGGGCGCTGGAGGCTCAGCCCGCGACAATCGATGTGACCAGCTGTCCCGACCTCGTTCCCGCAATCGCTCCCGTCGCCGCGCTCACGCCCGGACGCTCGGTCATCTGCGGGGCAGGACGCCTGCGCCTCAAGGAATCGGACAGGCTCGAGAGCATCTCATCGGCCTTGAACGCCCTCGGCGCACAGGTCGAGGTCAACGGCGATGCGCTTGTCTTCGAGGGCGTCGATTCGCTCCACGGAGGAACGGTTGATGCCGCGAACGACCATCGCATCGCGATGATGGCGGCCATCGCCGCCACGCGCTCCACGGGCACCGTGATCATCGAAGGCGCCGAGTGCGTCGCGAAATCATATCCCGGATTCTTCGACGATTACGCCGCGCTCGGCGGCTCCGTCTCATGGGAGGAATGATGTCCTCATCGTTTGGCAAGAACATCCGCGTGTGCCTCTTCGGCCAGTCGCACGGCGATGCCATCGGCTGCGTTGTCGAGGGCCTGCCCGCGGGCTTCACCCCCGACCTCGATGCGCTCGCCGCGTTCGTGAGGAGGCGCTCGCCGGGTCGCTTCCCGTGGGACACGCGCCGCACCGAGGACGATGCACCGCGCATCGTATCGGGCCTCAACGTGAACGGCGCCACCTGCGGAGCACCCCTCTGCATCCTCCTCGAGAACAACGACGCGCGTTCGCGCGACTACGAGAACCTCGCCTATATCCCGCGGCCCGGCCATGCGGACTACCCCGCCTGGGTCAAATGGGGCGGCCAGAACGATATCTATGGCGGCGGTCATTTCTCCGCGCGCATCATGGCCCCGCTCACCGCTGCAGGCGGCATCGCGCTGCAGGTGCTCCGCGCAAACGGCATCGACATCGCAGCGCACCTCCTCGAGGTCGACGGCATCGCCGACGCGCAGCTCACCTGGTGCGATACATCGGAGTCCGGTTCGCGTGCCCTCAAGCGCGAGATGGCCGCGCTGGCAGACGGGCGCGAGTTCCCCGTGCTCGACCAAGCGGCAGGCGACCTCATGAAGGAGCGCATCCTCGCCGCCCAGGCAGATCTCGACAGCGTGGGCGGCATCTGCGAGTGCGTTGCCACGGGTCTTCCCGTGGGCGCGGGCTCGCCGCTCTTCGACAGCCTCGAATCGCAGCTCTCCCACGCGCTCTTCGGCATCCCCGCCGTCAAGGGCATCGAGTTCGGCGCGGGCTTCTCTGCCGCACGTCTTCACGGCAGCCAGAACAACGACCCCTACGAGGTCCGCGATGGCGCAGTGGCCGTGCGCACGAACAACGCGGGCGGCATCCTGGGAGGGCTCTCCACCGGCGCTCCGGTGCGCTTCGCCCTCGCC
>CAMNAH010000111.1 GCA_946530775.1 uncultured Coriobacteriales bacterium | reverse complement strand
CCCCGAGCTTGAAAACAGAATGCCCCTTGTTGGTCAGCGACCATGGCAGGGGAGGCACACCTGGTCCCATTCCGAACCCAGAAGTTAAGCCCCCGAGCGCCGATGGTACTGCGGAGTAAGTCCGTGGGAGAGCAGGACGTGGCTGACCAACAAGGGGCATTTGCTATTTCGAGAAGCCACCCGAACCGGGTGGCTTTTTTCGTTTCTAGGTGCTGTGCTACCGTTCGCAAAATAGTTGCAGGATGCCAACTCTCGGTCTGCCTTTTGACCATGCGTTCAATTTCTTATATTCCAATCCGGTATATGGCAAGTTATGTGTGATTAAAAGAATCCCATATCGGGCTGTTATCCATTGGTTCCAATAATCTTCCAGAAGTCTTACAGAAATCTGCACGTTAAATTGCTTACCGAAAAATAATGTTGAAATCACGTGCATCCTCGCATGCTATGTTGTGGCGCACTTCGCAAAGGGGTCTTGTCTCTATGCCATCGGATTCGAGGGGAGGCGGGCATGAGGGAACACGGAAACGTTCGGAAAGGGGCTCGGAATGCGCGCGCCCTGCCTGCGGAAGGATTTGCACGTGGTCCGGCGCGGCCCTATCTTGAAAGCATGATTGCGAGCCGTGCATCCGACGGGGATATCGTTGCCATCAGCGCAGATCCCGGCATGTGCAAGACGCAGCTCGCGTTTAGCGCGGCCGCCGCAGCGTCATGCGATGAGGTTGTGTATGCCTCGCTTTCGGGGCTCGAGCCCGATCTTGCCTATGAGCGCCTGTCTCGCATGACGCGTCGCGTATCTGCGCTCGTACGCAAGGGTAAGACCGCGTGCTTGGTGATCGATGATGTGTGCGAGGCGGATGAATGCGATGTGGCGCGCATGTGCCGGCCCATCGTTCGCGCACATGACCTTGGAGCAGCACTGATCATCACCATGCGCCCCGAAGCCGAGCAGCTTTTGGACGGTCTGCCAGGCTGCTTGCGCATGGGCAAAGCGGAGCTCATGATCCGCCTTCCCGAGTTGGAGCCAGCGCTCGGCGCCGATGCCATCATGCGCGCTTCGTGCGGCGTCCCGGAGCTGGCGGCGCCCCTTCAGGACCATGTGTACGAGCGCGGATACGACACGGTAATCCTGCCTGCGTACGGCGAAGCGCTTCTCCGCATCGTCCGCGAGTCGCTGCGCGAGTCTGTGATCGAGGAGGAGCGCGTCATGCGCTTCTGCGCGTATCTGCTGGGCGAGGGAACGTTCGATGAGGTAGAGGCAGCCGCCGGGGGCGACGCGCCGGATGGCGTGGCCTTTGCATTCGAGAATGCGACCCTGATTGAAGCCGACCATACCGCGCGAACGTTCAAGTGCGCGGGCGTCGATTCAGATGCGGGCCTCATGTACTGCTCCGATCTGCTTGCATCGTGTGCTCGCCGCTGGCCGCTTTACGCTCGAGCGGCTGCCGATGGGCTTATCGAGCGCGGCGATGTTGCCAGGGCGGCGCATATCATGTTCTGGCTCGATGATGATAACCGCCATGCGCTCGCCCTCCACCATGGCATGGAGCTGCTGAATGCAGGTGAAACCGATCTCGTGCGCGGGGCTCTTGCAAGCCGCGGCTTCATCGAGGACGCATCGCAGTATGCGTATGGCATTCTCGACAGCGCCTACAGGGCCTTGTGGTCGAGCGAAGGGGCATTGGCGCTCGAGCCCCCATCGTTCGGCTTTGCCTTGCGACGTGACGCGATCGACTACGAGCGTTCGCTCATGCTCGTGCAAGCTCGTGCGCTGCTCGGCGGCTCGTCGATGCCTCAGGGGCCCGTGCCGCTCGATTCTGCCGATGCGATGACGGCTGCCCTGGCCGTGCATATGCAGGCGGTGGCCCTTCTCTGCAGGGGGCGCGTCAACGAGTGCCGCGATCTGCTCGCGCTCTACAAGCCCGACAAGCTGGGCGATTCGCTTGCGAATGCGTTGCTCGTGATCGACGAGCAGACCGCACGCGTCCTTGCGTGCGAGGAGATGGCACCCGATATGGAGCAGGTCAGCACGTCGGAAGATTATTTCGAGCGCGCCGGCCTCACGCCGCTCATCGGCTGGGGCGGAACGCTTCTTGCGGTGCGCGAGGTGTTGCTGGGCATCGCCCCGACGGGCGTTTTGGGAGGAGTTGCTGCACTCGCCGAGCGACGCGGCAACAGCATCCTTGCTGCGGCGCTGTTCATCGGCGATGCGTTCTCGGAGCTTTCGCGGCGTGCCTATGTGAGCGCCCACGTGAGGGTGAAACGCGCGGCCATGCTCGCGGCGGGAGCCAACTGCAAGCTCCTCGAAGATGTCGCGGCGATCATGCACGCCGTATGCACGAGTCTTCTCGAGGACGACGCGGCCTACAAGCCGCTTGTCCGCCGCACGTGGTCGAACGAGCATCTAGATGACATCGCGTCGTTCGTCTGCGCAGCGCTCTCGGATGCGCGAAAACCCCCGCTTGCGGCCCCCATACCCAACGACCTCTTCTGGCTGGTGCAGGCGCTCGCGAACCTCCCAGAGCCGTTTTCGCGGCGTTTCCGGGCAGCGCTCGTTCCCTCATGGACCAGAAGACTCGAAGAGCTGGAGAAGGCCGCACAGGCCTTCGAGCAGCTCGATCCCGCCGAAGCGGATGTGCCCACGACAGCGAGCGACCATGGCGGAGAGGGGATGGAGCTCTGCATGCTGGGAGGCTTCTCGCTGTACGTAAACGGCGTGGAGATCTCGGGAGACAAACTCGGGCTGCGCAGCGCGCGGACCGTGCTCGCGTTTCTTGCCGCATCACCAAGCCACAAGATGTCGCGGGTGAAGCTTATCGAGGCCATATGGCCCGATACCGACCTCGTGACGGGTCGCGAGCGCATCTATCAGTCGGTGAGCCGCATCAGGCGCCTCGTGCACGAGGTGGATGATACGCTCGACCCCATAGCGCTCGTGCGCAACGACGGCATGATCTGCCTGGCGGCAGACGTGCATTCGGATATCGACGACTTCCTCGCCGCTGCGCACACCGCACTTGCGAGCGAGGGATCTGATGAGGAGACGGTCGAGGCCGCCCAGACGGCTGCGCGCGTGTTCAAGGGCGGCATGTTCGTGCCGCTCCAGGACGCGAGCGGTTTTGTCCGCACCAGGGCCCGCGAGCTGCGCAAGATCTATACCGACGTCATGGTGCTCGGCTCGGAGGCGGCCCTCAGGCTGGGAAGGCGCAGGCAGGCCACGCGGTTCGCCGAAGCCGCCACGGTCGGCGACGGGGGCCGTGAGGATGTCGTGATCGCAAGCATCCGGGCGCTCAAGGCATCGGGTCGCTTCGACGAGGCGCTGACGAGCTATCGCCTGTTCGCAAAGCGTATGGCGCGAAGCCGCCACCGCAAACCGTCGCCGGAGCTCCGCGCGGTCATAGCGCCCCTGCTCGAAGACGAGCACGCCCGGCACTTCCCCGAGGGCATCGGCAAGGAGGCGTGAGTGGGTGCTCTTTTGATGTGAGATAGGCGGTCGCTGGTATAAGGGACGGCAGGTTAGGTAAAGTTAAAAGTTGGACGATTACACGCATCATGAGATTGGAATATGTCCATGGCAGGTTTCTTCTCCAAGCTGCTGTCGTTCGGTGCAGACAAGGACGTCAAGGAGTTCGAGCGCATTGCCAAGCGCATCAACGAGCTCGAGCCCAACTACACCTCGATTTCCGACGAGGACCTTGCCGGTTTTACCGCACAGTTCCGCGAGCGCTACGCCAACGGCGAGACGCTCGACTCCATCCTGCCCGAGGCGTTCGCCGTCGTGCGCGAGGCATCCAAGCGCGCCACGGGCATGCGCCACTTCGATGTGCAGCTCATCGGCGGCATTGCCCTGCATAGGGGCACCATCGCCGAGATGAAGACCGGCGAAGGCAAGACGCTCGTCTCCACGCTGGCCGGCTATCTCAACGCCATTCCCGGGAAGGGCGTCCATATCGTCACGGTCAACGACTACCTGGCCAAGCGCGACAGCGAGTGGATGGGCTCGATCTACCGTCTGCTCGGCATGAACGTGGGCCTGCTCCAGAACGGCATGAGACTCGACCTCAAGAAGCCGGCGTACGAGGCCGACGTGACCTACGGCACCAACTCCGAGTTTGGCTTTGACTACCTGCGCGACAACATGGTCCAGCGCGCCGAGCGCCGCGTGCAGCGCGGCCACCACTACGCCATCGTCGACGAGGTCGACTCGATCCTCATCGACGAGGCGCGCACCCCGCTCATCATCTCCGGTGCAGGCACCAAGTCCGCCGCCACCTACAAGGACTTCGCGCGCGCCGTGCGCGGCCTTATCCGCGACGTCGACTTCGAGATGGACGAGGCCAAGCGCACCATCACCGCAACCGACGAGGGCCTCAAGAAGATCGAGCGCGCCGTCAAGATCGACGACATCTACGCCGACCCCTCGGGCCAGCTCGTCAATCACCTGCAGCAGGCCCTCAAGGCCGAGTACCTCTTCCACCGCGACCAGCAGTATGTGGTCATGGATGGCGAGGTCAAGATCGTCGACGAGTTCACGGGCCGCATCATGGAGGGCAGGC
>CAMNAH010000110.1 GCA_946530775.1 uncultured Coriobacteriales bacterium | reverse complement strand
CCATGGAGAGCTTCGCCGATTACGAGCCCGTGCGCGCGTTTCTCGCCAGCATCAACAACCCCATCCTGCTTGTGGTGATCGGCGCCGTGCTCACAGCTATCATCGAGAGCTCCTCGGTCATGACCTCCGTCGCCATCACCATGATCATGGCGGGCCTCCTCACCTTCGCGCAGGGCGTCTACATCACCATGGGCTCCAACATCGGCGCCTGCATCGTATCGCTGCTTGCCAGCATGACGGGATCGATCAACGCACGCCGCGCGCCGGTCATCAACCTCACGTTCAACATCGGTGGCGCGGTCATCTTCCTCGTTCTCGACTTCATCCTCAACGTCACCGCGGGCGTGGGCATCGGCACGCCGTTCGAGGCCCTGTTCCCTGGCGCGCCGCAAATCCAGCTCGCCATGTTCCACACGGCCTACAACATCGGCAAGACCATCATCGCCCTGCCCCTCACCGAGGCCATCGTCGCCATCGCCAAGCAGGTCGTTCCCGACGAGCCCGCCGCAGCGCCGGTCGAGCAGGACAGCCAGCTGCGCACCTACTACATCAACGACGCCCTCTTCGCCACGCCGCCTATCGCCGTGCAGCAGACCAAGTTCGAGATCATCAACATGTCCGATATCGCCATGCACAACGCGAAGCTCGCGCTCGAGACGGCCCGCACGCTCGACTTCTCGACCAAGGAGGAATTCGACCGCAACGAGGCCGAGCTCAACTACCTCAACCGCGAGCTCGCGCGCTACATGGCGCGCCTCTTCGGCGAGCAGCTCTCCGAGTACGACCGCGAGTACCTCAGCCACGCCCTCCACTCGATCTCCGACCTCGAGCGCGTGGGCGACTACGCCACCAACATCATGGAGTACGCCGAGAAGCTCTCGCATGAGGAGCATCGCTTCTCCGAGGATGCCCAGGAGGAGATCCTCATGCTCGAGGACCTTCTCGAGAAGCTCTTCACGCACGTGATGCACGCCTACACGATGAAGGACGAGGAGTCCTACGCCAACGCCAAGGCTGCCGAGGCGGCCATCGACCTCGTCACCGAGCAGATGAGCCAGAACCACGTGACCCGCGTGGCCACGGGCGTGTGCTCGCCCGAGGTCGGCTCGCACTACATCAGCCTGATCTCCGACGCCGAACGTATCGGCGACCACTTCTACAACCTCACCAAGGCGCGCCGCGGCCTGCAGCCGTAAAGCGCACCTCGGCGTTTCGGGTTCTCGGTTATCCGGGCGTAAAAGCTACGAGTTCGATCCGTGCCCCAGCACGTCGAAGCGGTCGACGCGCATGAGGATCTGCTCCACGTCGAGCACGCCCCAGAGCATGCCCACGGGCCGTCCGTCCACATAGATGCGCAGGTTGCGATAGCCCGAGCCCTTGCGCAGGCCGTACCACTCCATGCGCTCGATATCGCTGTAGACGATGTGGATGGTGCTGCCCACGAACGGCGTGATATCCATGTAGTCATCGTAGGCGGCCACGCGGTAGCGGCGCATGCCGAGCCACATCACGAGCATCACCGCGAGGAACGCGACGAAGAACGAGAGCACCACCACGGGCCGTGCCGTGAACACGTCCATGGTGCAGAGCCAGGACAGGATGATGCCCACCACGGCCATGAAGTACATGGCGATGATGACCGCGCGGGAGAACGACGTCTCCACCACGAAGGTGTCGTGGTGGCTGTGGTGGCGCTCGGAGATACCGGCGGCGTTGCTCATGGCATCGATGAGGGACGAGATCACGGGGATGATGATGGCAACCACCATGAGGGCGAAATGACTCACCGTGATCATCCCCTCCCCTCGTGCATCCATGGCACGCAACAACGTAAGAGCGACATGCTCCCTCATTAAAGACACTACCTTTCAACCGTAGTTTAAAAGTTGACGCACTGGCAAACGGACGCCCTGCGCGCCTCAGCGGCAGGGCGAATCCACAGACGTTAGAAAACGGGATGCGAACGGCGTTTGCGCTGCGCTACCCCGAAATCTTCGCAAATTTTGCAACGAGCGCCGTGAGCATGTCGACGGTCTTCTCGAGGCTCGGCACAGGGATGAACTCGCGCACCGAGTGGAAGTTGTAGCCGCCCGTCGCAAGGTTGGGGCACGGCAGGCCGCGGAAGGTGAGCTGCGCGCCATCGGTGCCGCCGCGGATGGGGTCGGTGAAGGCGGTAAGCCCCACCTCCTCGTTGGCCTCAAGTGCGAAGTCGATGAGGAACTCCTTGCCCGCGAACTGCTCGGCCATGTTGCGGTACTGGCTGCGGCAGGACACCGCAACGGTGTCCTCCCCGTAGCGGCCGTTCATGAACGCGGCGATGTCGCGCAGGGTCTGCTCGCGCTGGGCAAGCACGTCGGAGTCGAAGTCGCGCAGGATGAACGAGAACTCGACCTCGGAGGCCGAGCCCGCAATATCGGTGGGATGGTAGAAGCCCTCGCGGCCCTCGGTGTGCTCGGGGCGCTCGGCGGCGGGCACCATCGAGAGGAACTCGGCAGCCAGCGTGATGGCGTTCACCATGATGTCCTTGGCGGATCCCGGGTGCACCATGACGCCCTTGATGCGCACGGTGGCCTCGCTTGCCGAGAAGCACTCGTAGTTCATGGAGCCCAGCACGTCTCCGTCGACGGTATAGCCGTACGCGGCGCCGAGCTTCTCCAGGTCGAGCAGGCTCGCGCCGTGGCCGATCTCCTCATCGGGCACGAAGGCCACCTTGATGGTGGGATGCGGCAGCTCGGGGTTGTCCTTCAGGCGCTGGAGCAGGGCGCAGATCTCGGCCACGCCGGCCTTGTCGTCGGCGCCGAGCAGCGTGGTGCCGTCGGTCACGAGGATGTCCTGGCCCACGAACTTCGCAAGGTCGGGCACCTCATCGGGCGTGGTGGCGATGCGCACGCCGTCCACGATGCCGCTGAGCAGCTCGCCGCCCTCGTAGTGCACCACGTGCGGCTTCACGCCCACGCCGGGGGCATCGGGCGCGGTGTCCATGTGCGCGCAGAGCATGAGCGCGGGCGCGTTTTCGGCGCCGGCGGATGCGGCGAAGGTGCCGGTCACATAGGCATGCTCGTCGACCGTGATGTCGGTGCAGCCCAGAGCGCTGAGCTCCTCGCCCATGAGACGCGCCATGTCGTGCTGGCAGGCGCTCGAGGGGGTCTGCTCCTCGTTATCGGGGTCGGACGGGGACGAAACCTGCACGTAGCGCACGAGGCGCTCGAGAACATCGGACATGGTTGCTCCTTAGCTCGCGGTTGTTCGCATATGCCATTCTACGACATGCGGGAAACGTGGCAGGCGATCTGCCGGAATCGATGCTCCGTTCGCGAACGGAGCACACCGATTGCGAACGGAGCAGGTTTTCGGGCCAGAAAAAAGCACCGTTCGCGAACGGGATACTCCGATTGCGAACGGTGCAGGTGCCAAAGGCGAGCCGAGAAAACCCTACAGCGACTCCAGGATCTCGCGCATGGTCTTCTGGACAGAGTGCTCCGCGTTGGTGCCGATGATGCGGTGCGCGATCTGCTTCACCGCATAGCTGCCGTTCTCCATGACGAAGGGATAGCCCACGTAGCGCAGGATGTCGTAGTCGTTCATCGAATCGCCGAAGTGCGCCGCATCGTCGGGCTTGATGCCGCGGTAGCGCAGCACCTCCTTGATGCCCGAGGCCTTGGTGACGCCATGGGGCGCCACGTCGATCCAGTGGTTGTCGGACGGCATGAACGAGAGCCTGTCGCCCAGGTCGCGCGTGAGGGCGATCGTCATGTCGAGGGTGTAGTCCGCGTTGTCGCAGTACACGTTGCCGCGGATGACGTTGATGCTGGGCTCGGGCGGGTCGAAGAGGCGCACGCGCTCGGGATAGAGGTTCTTGAAGTGGCGCGGGAACACCTGCGAATCGTCGAACACGAAGGTGCGCGTGCGATCGTAGAGCGTGAGGTGCAGGCAGTCGAACGTCTCGCAGATCTCGAAGAGGCGGCGCACGGAGTGGGTGGAGAAGACCTCACGGTCGAGCATGATGCCGTCGGCATAGACCTGCGTGCCGTTGCAGGCGACGAAGTCCATCTCGTCCTTCACAGGCTCGAAGAGCTTGCAGAGCTCGTCATAGCGCCTGCCTGAGCTCGCGCAGAAGTACACGCCCTTCTTGCGCAGGTCATGGATGAGCTGGAACGTCTCCTCGGGGAGGTTGGAGTTCTCGTCGAGAAGCGTTCCGTCCATATCGGATGCGATGAGCTTGATCATCAGGTTCCTTTCTTAAAACAAGGCTTGGGGCCGTGTATATGCTACTTGACGCCGGCGCGCTCCTTGGCGTCCTCGATCTGCTGAAGCTGGTCGGCCGAGAGGTGGATGGGGCCGTACTCGCCGCTCGAGATGGGCCTGCCGGACTTGCCGGGATCCTCCACCTCGACGAGCCTGAACTCGCCGTGGCCCTCGCGCCAGTTCTCGCGCGCCACGCTGATCATGAGCTTGATGCGGTTGAGCTGGTTGACCTCGGAAGCGCCGGGGTCGTAGTCCACAGCCACGATGTTGCTCTCGGGGTGCATCTGGCGCAGGCGCTTGATGACGCTCTTGCCCACCACGTGGTTGGGCAGGCACGCGAACGGCGACGCGCACACGATGTTG
>CAMNAH010000109.1 GCA_946530775.1 uncultured Coriobacteriales bacterium | reverse complement strand
TGCTCGACAACTCGGGCGACTACCGTTTCGTCAAGCAGGCCGGCCTTCCCGGCGGCCAGCATGGCGTGGGCTACGGATACCTGCGCTACGGCGATAAGGTCCTGCTCGTGGGCTCGCTCGACGAGGATACGGGCTTCACCGTGGTTCGTGAGTCTGCACGCATGAACGCTCTCAAGCTCGAGAAGGAGCCGCCCGCCCGCACCATCCCCGCCGGCGAGTCCATCGAGATCATTGCGTTCGCCGTGTGCGAGGGCAACCTCGCAGAGGCGTTCGGTCGCTATGCGCGCCTCTACGGCGCCTCCTGCAGGCCCGCGCCGGCGCTTGTGGGCTATTCCAGCTGGTATCGCCATTACGGCAATATCGCAGCCGACAAGCTCATGCACGACCTCGACGCCACGGCATCGCTCTACGAGGGTCGCGACCTCGGCACCTGCGAGCTCGTCTTCCAGATCGACGACGGCTATGCCAAGGTGGGTGATTGGCTCGAGCCCGATCCCGAGCGCTTCCCCGAGGGCATGGCGGTCTTTCCCGCTGCGTGCCGCGAGCGCGGCATGACCCCCGGCCTCTGGCTCGCGCCCTTCCTCGTGGAGAAGGACAGTCGCATCGCCGCAGAGCATCCCGGCTGGCTCTTGCGCAACGCGCGTTACGAGCTCGTCGCCGCGGGCGGCAACTGGAGCGGAGCCTGGGCGCTCGACACGCGCAATCCCGAGGTGCGCGAGTACGTAGCGCATTTCATGTCCACCGTGACGCGCGAGTGGGGCTACAAGCTCCTGAAGCTCGACTTCCTCTTCGGCGCCTGCCTCGAGCCGCATGACGGCATGAACCGCGGCGAGCTCATGGCCGATGCGCTCGACCTGCTGCGCGCCTCGGTTCCCGAGGGCACCTGGTTCGACCTCTGCGGCGTTCCCGTCATGTCGGCGTTCGGGCGCACCGAGTTCTGCCGCATCGGCTGCGATGTGGGCCTCAACTGGGACGATGTCCCCGTGATGCGCCTCATGCACCGCGAGCGCGTGAGCACCAAGCGCAGCCTTGCCAACACCAAGGGGCGCGCACATCTCGACGGCGTCGTGTTCCGCAACGACCCCGACGTGTTCTTCCTGCGCAAGGACGTCAAGCTCACCGATGCGCAGCGCATGGACCTGCTTTTGTCCGACGCCACGCTCGGAGGCGTATTCTTCACCTCCGATGATGCCTCGCAGTGGGATAATGGGCAGCGAAGCGCATTCGATACCGCTCTGGCTGCATTTGTCGCAAAGGAGGCATGATGGCTGGATCCATCCTTAAAGTTACGGCGCCCGGCCGCACCGAGATCGCTGGCAACCACACCGATCATGAGGGCGGCCATGTAATCGCCTCGGCCATCAACCGCTATATCACGGGCACCTTCGAGCTGCGCGACGACCTGATTGCGCACATCGAGAGCGAGGGTCGCGAGACCTATGAGATGAACCTTGCCGGCACCAACCCCCGTGCGTCCGAGCTCAACACCTCGCCGGGCATTCTGCGCGGCGTCATGGCGCAGTTCGTCCTGCGCGGCTGCGAGCCCCGCGGCTTCAACGCCAAGATCTCGAGCACCGTTCCCTCGGGCGGCGGCCTCTCGTCGTCTGCCGCCTACGAGCTGCTGCTCTGCGAGGCCGCGCGCGTGCTCTGGGGCGCGGGCGAGGTCTCCAAGGTCGAGATGGCCCAGATGTCCCAGCAGGTCGAGAAGACCTGGTTCGGCAAGCCCTGCGGCCTCATGGACCAGGCTGCATGCGCGCTTGGTTCCATCCAGCATATGGACTTCTCCGATAACGACCGACCCGCCTTCGAGCAGATCGACTTCGACTTCGCCGATGCGGGCTACGGCCTCTGCATCATCATGGTGGGCGCCGACCACGCCGCCCTCACCAACGAGTACGCCGCCGTTCCCGCCGAGATGATGGCCGTCGCCAAGGAGATGGGCGTCGACAAGCTCGGCCAGATCCAGGAGCGCGACTTCCTCCGCAGCTACGGCGATCTGCGCGCCAAGCTCGGCGACCGCCCGGTGCTGCGGGCCGCCCACTTCTATCGCGAGGAGCGCCTCGTGGCAGGTCGCGCCGAGGCCCTCAAGGCCGGCGATATGAAGCGCTTCCTCGAGCTCACGCGCCTCTCCGGTGCGAGCTCCGCGATGTATCTCCAGAACGTCTCCGTTGCCGGTTCCCCCGACCAGCCCACCATGGTCGCCCTCGCGCTTGCCGACGAGCTTCTGGGCGAGCGCGGCGCCGTGCGCGTGCACGGCGGCGGCTTCGGCGGCACCATCCAGGCGTTCGTTCCCACCGATATGGTGAGCGAGTTCGCCCGCTCCATGGACAAGGTTCTCGGCGACGGTGCCACCATGATCTGCTCGGTCGACCACAAGGGAGTGTGCTCGGAATGGCTGTAGAACGCGCTGCTACCGATCTCGTCCTCTATGCGCTCAACTGCGCGCTCATAGAGGAGCAGGACCTCAACTGGGCCTATAACCGCGTGCTCGAGTGTATCGGCGCGCCCGGACCCATGGCCGCCTACGATCAGGACGGCGAGGAGCCGCTCCCCATGGAGGATGCGCTCGCCGTGCTCGTGGAGGAGGGCGTCACCAACGGCATGGTCGAGGATACCCTCGGCGGCCGCGACCGTCTGGCCATGCGCATCATGGGCGTGCTCACCCCGCGTCCCTCCGAGGTTGCCGCCATCTTCTGGGCTATCTACGAGGAGCAGGGCGCCAGGGCCGCGACCGACTACCTTTACCAGATGTCGTGCGATGTGAACTACGTGCGCGTCTCGGCCATCGCCAAGAACCTCTCCTGGGAGACGTCCACCTCGTGGGGCGATCTCCAGATCACCATCAACAAGTCCAAGCCCGAGAAGGACCCACGCGACATCGCGGCTGCCGGCAAGGCCCAGGTGGGGGAGAAGTACCCTGCGTGCCAGCTCTGCGTGCAGAACGAGGGCTATGCGGGCCGTGGCGCCGCTCATGCCATGGGCGAGCATCCCGCGCGTCAGAACCTGCGCATCGTGCCCATCGAGCTGGGCGAGGAGCGCTGGGGTCTCCAGTATTCCCCCTATGCCTACTTCAACGAGCACTGCATCGCCATGAGCGTGGAGCATCGCCCCATGCATATCGACCGTGCGGCGTTCACCTGCCTTCTCGACTTCGTGGACCTCTTCCCGCATTACTTCATCGGCTCTAACGCCGACCTGCCCATCGTGGGCGGCTCCATCCTTTCCCACGACCATTTCCAGGGCGGCGCCCATGTGTTCCCCATGATGAAGGCTGAGGTCGTCGACACCTTCAAGATGGCCGCGTATCCGCATGTGGCCGGCTCGGTCATCAAGTGGCCGCTTTCGGTGCTGCGTCTCGAGAGCACCGACCGCGAGGAGCTGCTCGAGGCCGCGTGCCACGTGCTCGATGCCTGGCGCGCGTGGACCGATGAGAGCGTAGGCGTCTACGCGTTCACCGATGAGGTGCCGCATAACACCATCACGCCCATCTGCCAGAAGCTCGATGACCGCTACGTGCTCAACCTGGCGCTGCGCTGCAACATCACGAGTGAGGAGAACCCGCTCGGCGTGTTCCACCCGCATGCCGACAAGTGGCACGTCAAGAAGGAGAACATCGGCCTTATCGAGGTCATGGGCCTCGCTATTCTCCCGCCGCGCCTGGAGGGCGAGCTCGAGGCGGGCAGCCTCACCAAGGATGAGATCGGCCGCGTGTTCGGCGCCGTGCTCGAGGACGCCGGCGTCTTCAAGTGGGACGAGGCCGGCCGCGCCGCGCAGCGTAGGTTTGTCGATAGCCTGTAGCGTATGTTCTGCAGATAGGGGAGTATCCCCAAAATGGGAAAACAGGCACAGCTCCTACCGGGGCTGTGCCGTTCTTTTAAGCACGAGCAAAGCGATGCCGTAGAGCGCCGCCGCCACGAGCAGGATGCCGCTCAGGTAGAACGACGCGTTGTAGATATCGCCGTGTGCAAGCCAGAGCGCCGAGAGCACGCCAAGCGTGAGGCAGATGGGCACCAGCACGACCTTGAGGATGCGCCTGGCGTACCAGCGCTTGCGCAGAATGGCGAACACGATAAGGCCCAGGATGCTTGCGACGGTGCCGATGGCAAGCCACATGCCGTAGATGAGCCTCGGCAGGCTGAGCGTGTAATCGGTATGGTCCGTCTCGGCATAGAGCACCACGTCATAGCCCTCATTGGGGTAGTAGTAGACGGTCTTGATGTCGCCTGCGCTTCCAAGCACCGAGGCTGCTCCCGTGTCCGCGCCCGTGAGCTGCGCGATGCGCGTGGTATGGCAGCTTATGTAGGCGGCAAGGCCCTCGTTGTCCACATCTTCGACGGTCTGAACATCTATGCCCGCAGCCCCGTGGTCTGCAACGACGACCAGCGTGCCATCTGCGAGCTTCTCGACCTGCGCGATTCCCTCGTGGTAGGTGAGGGGGATAGGGCTTGTAAGGTGCACGACGATAAGCGTGAGCACGATAAGCGATGCGAGGAAGCCGATGAGGATGTTGCCCGTGGTGCGGCGCCTCAGCAGGTCGCGGACAAGCGCAAGGCCGTCCGTGGCGATCGCCTGCGCCTCGGCAGAAGGCACGTCCCTCTCGATTCGCTCTCC
>CAMNAH010000108.1 GCA_946530775.1 uncultured Coriobacteriales bacterium | reverse complement strand
CTCCACCAGGCGATCGAGGCCAAGGAAGGCGCGACCGTCCGCGAGGAGAACCAGACGCTCGCCACCATCACGCTGCAGAACTACTTCCGCCTCTACGACAAGCTCGCGGGCATGACCGGTACGGCCATGACCGAGGACGCCGAGTTCCGCGAGATCTACAACCTGCCCGTCGAGGTGATTCCGCCCAACAAGCCCAACGCGCGTGTTGATCACGACGACCTGGTGTATCGCACCATCAACTACAAGTTCGCCGCCGTCGCCGACGACGTGGCGCGCCGTCACGCCAACGGGCAGCCGTGCCTGGTGGGCACCGTCTCCATCGAGAACTCCGAGCGCCTCTCGCGCATCCTCTCGAAGCGCGGCATCCCGCACAACGTCCTCAACGCCAAGTACCATGCCCGCGAGGCGCAGATCGTCGCGCAGGCGGGACGTCTGGGCGCCGTCACCATCGCAACGAACATGGCCGGCCGTGGTACCGACATCCTTCTGGGCGGCAGCCCCACCTATCTGGCGCTCGATCTCCTGCGTGAGCGCGGCATCAACGTGGAGGGCATCACCGCCGAGCAGATCACGGGCCTTGCCGCGGCCGCCGAGCTCAACGTGGACCATTTCACCGATGCGGAGCTCGCAAACGTAGTCACGGAGACCACGGTCGAGGACCTTCCCGCCGACCAGATCGAGGCAATCGACATCCCCGAATTCCTCAAGCTCAACGACAAGACCCAGGTCCATATCGTCTACGATGGCGAGGAGCTCGAGGTCGAAAACGGCAAGAAGGGCCTTGTCGCGCATCTGCCCGAGACGGGCGAGGTCGATCTCAACGACCTTCTCACCCGTCTCGACGAGATGGGCATCGACATGACCGAGAAGGTCCGCAAGCAGCTCGAGGACATCTTCATTAAGCTCAACTACGATCGCATGCAGCTTCCCGCGCGCGCCGCCGAGGCGCTCGAGGAGGCGCGCCGTATCTGCGCCGCCGAGCACGACCTGGTGGTCAAGGCGGGCGGCCTGTGCGTCATCGGCACCGAGCGCCACGAGAGCCGCCGCATCGACAACCAGCTGCGCGGCCGCGCAGGCCGTCAGGGCGACCCCGGCGAGACCCAGTTCTACCTCTCGCTCGAGGACGACCTCATGCGCCTGTTCGCGGGCGACCGCATGGAGAAGATCGCCGACATGATGGAGCGTTGGGAGATGCCGCCCGATGAGCCCATCCAGGCCAAGATGGTCACCAGGTCGGTCGAGAGCGCGCAGCGCAGGGTCGAGGAAGTCAACTTCGCCATGCGTAAGAACGTTCTCGACTACGACGACGTTATGAACAAGCAGCGCGAGGTCATCTACGACGAGCGCAACAAGATCCTCGACGGCAAGGACCTCGTGGCCCATGTCGAGGAGGTCGCCTACGACACCGTCCAGCGCAAGGTCTTCGACTACTGCCCCGAGGGCGTCTCGCACGACGAGTGGGACGAGCATGGCCTTACCACATGGCTCGTCAACCTCACCGGACGCCAGGATGTTCCCGCCATCGAGGAGGACGACGAGACCGGAGACCTGGTCGACAGGTTCTTCGAGTTCGTGATGCGCTGCTACAACGAGAAGGCGGAGCGCCTGAGCCCCGCCATCATGCACGACCTCTCGTCGCGCGTCATGCTGCGCGTCATCGACACGCGCTGGATGACCTACCTGCAGGAGATGGACTACCTCAAGACCGGCATCGGCCTGCGCGGCTTTGGCCAGCGCGACCCGCTGGTGGAGTACAAGTCCGAGGCCTATGCCGCCTTCTCCGAGCTCGTCAGCACCATGTACGAGGATTACCTGCGCACCATCCTGCGCATCGAGATCGTGCTCAACCCCGCCGAGGATGAGCCTCAGGCTCTGCGCGGTGCCAGCTACTCCGGCCCCGCCGAGGTCGATGGCGACCAGGGCCGTCGCGGTCCCGCGGGATCCGCGTCCGTGAAGGGCGGCGTCGCCAACGCCGGCCCCAAGGTGGCCAAGGCGGCTGCCGACAAGCCCCGCACCTATCGCAAGGCCGACAGCGGCGACCCCTATGCGAACGTGGGCCGCAATGAGCTCTGCCCGTGCGGCAGCGGCAAGAAATTCAAGAACTGCCACGGCAGGAACAGATAAATGGCAGAGTTCGAGGCAACATCATTCGAGGCGCTCTCGAAGCGCCTCGACGAGGTTGAGGGCTATTTCCACCTCGACCAGCTCCGCGCCAGCATCGCAGAGCTCGAGGAGGCCGGCGCTGCTCCGGGCTTTTGGGACGATGCCGAGAATGCCCGCACGCAGATGGCGCGCCTCGCTGCCGCCCGCGATGACGTGGCGGCCCTCGAGTCTGCCCGTGCGCATCTCGAGGACGCCGAGACGGCCCTCGAGCTGGGTCGCGAGATGGGCGACGAATCGCTGATCGAGGAGGCGCAGGAGCTGCTCCAGAGCCTCGAGCGCGAGCTTTCGGAGCTCGAGCTCTCGAGCTGGTTCACCGACGAGCTCGACCACGGCGACGCCATCGTGACCGTCAACCCCGGCCAGGGCGGCCTCGAGGCCCAGGACTGGTGCGCCATGCTCTTCCGCATGTACCAGGCCTACTGCGCGCGCCGCGGCTGGAAGGTCACCGTCAACGATGCTCCCGCGGGCGAGGCGATCGGCCTCGACCGCGCCACCTTCACCGTGAGCGGCCACAACGCCTACGGCATGCTCCGCGCCGAGCAGGGCGTGCACCGCCTGGTGCGCATCTCGCCCACCGATGCAAAGAAGCGCCGCCAGACCACCTTCGCGGGCGTGGAGGTGCTGCCGGTGCTGCCCGACGACATGCAGGTCGACATCAACCCCGACGACCTGCGCATTGACGTGTTCCACAGCCACGGCCACGGCGGCCAGGGCGTCAACACCACCGACTCCGCGGTACGCATCACGCACCTTCCCACGGGCATCGTCGTGACCTGCCAGAACGAGCGCAGCCAGCTCCAGAACAAGGCGTTCGCGATGAACATCCTGCGCTCCAAGCTCTACGAGCTCGAGCTCGAGCGTCGCGCCAACGAGCTCGACGAGCTGCGCGGCCCCAAGCACGACATCGCCTGGGGCAACCAGATCCGCAGCTACGTGCTCTATCCCTACCAGATGGTCAAGGACCTGCGCACGGGCTACGAGACGGGCAACACCGACGCCGTGCTCACGGGCGGCGACCTCGACGGCTTCATCGTCGCGTACCATCGCTGGTGCGCGGGTGGGGGAGAGGCGCATGGCTAAAGGCTCCACCTGGCGCCGCGACATCGTCGACTTCGCGCTCATCTTCTTCGGATGCACGCTCTTCGCGGTGGGCATCGACATGTTCCTCGTTCCCAACGGCCTCGCTGCGGGCGGGGTCTCGGGCCTTGCCACCATCACGAGCTATCTTGCATCCCTCAACGGCATCGCGCTGCCCGTGGGTATCCAGACCATCTGCATCAACGTGCTGCTCATGCTGCTCGTCGCCCGCTCGGGCGATAAGCGCTACCTCATCCGCGTCATCGCGGGATTCCTCGCATCGGGCCTGCTCATCGATGCCATCGATCCGCTCGTACCCAAGATGACCGCCGACATGCTGCTCTCGTCCATCTGGGGAGGCGCGCTCAGCGGAGCCGGCATCGGCCTCGTGATGCGCGGCGGCGGCAACACCGGCGGTTCCGACATCATCGCCCAGTTCCTCCAGCGCAAGGCCGGCGTTCCCGTGGGCACCACCTTCATCGTGTCGGACTTCATCGTCATCTCCATCTCGGCGCTGGTCTTCTCGCCCAGAAACGCCCTCTATGCGCTCATCGCGATCTTCATCTCGGGCCATGTGTGCGATGCGGTGGTGGACGGCCCGCGCACCATGCGCGCGGCCTACATCATCTCCAACGAGCATGCCGCCATTGCCGAGCGCATCATGTACGGTCTCAACCGCGGATGCACCGAGCTGCAGGCCCGCGGCGTGTGGAGCGGCAACAGCCGGCCGGTACTGCTGTGCGTGCTCGACCGCAGCGAGGCGTCGCACCTCAAGCAGATCGTGTCGGAATGCGACCCTGATGCCATCGTGTTCATCTCTGAGATGTACGAGGCGTTTGGCGAGGGCTTCAAGCAAATCGAGTTCTAGGCGCGCGGCAGCGCTAGAATGAGGGCGGTTATCGGCACGGCAGAAAGGACCGCCATGAAGTTCTTCATCGACACCGCAAATCTTGACGACATTCGCGAGGCTGCAAGCTGGGGATGCCTCTCCGGCGTCACCACCAACCCGAGCCTGTATGCGAAGATCGGCGGCAAGCTCGCCGACTTCGAGGACCACATGGTTAAGATCTGCGAGATCGTCGGCCCCGACGTTCCCGTGTCCGCAGAGTCCACCGCCACCACCACGGAGGCCATGATCGAGGAGGGGCGCCACCTGGCGTCGCTCGCTCCCAACATCTGCGTCAAGCTGCCCATCTGCGCCGAGAGCCTCGCGGCCACGCGCGTGCTCGCCTCCGAGGGCATCCGCGTCAACATGACGCTCATCTTCTCGGTGCCGCAGGCGCTCATGGCAGCGCGCGCCGGCGCCCGCTACGTCAGCCCGTTCGTGGGCCGCTACGAGGACATCTCCGAGAACGGCCTCGAGTTTTTGGCCG
>CAMNAH010000107.1 GCA_946530775.1 uncultured Coriobacteriales bacterium | reverse complement strand
CTCCATCTCGGCCTTCACGGTGGGGTTGCGCTGGAGCTCGGCCTCGGTGACGAGGCTGAGGAACGGCAGCATGAGCTGGTTCAGCGCGGGCACCGCCGAGTGCGTGAAGATCATCGTCTTAGCGGGGTCGATGCCGCAGGCGAGATAGTCGACGACCATGTTGAGCACGTTGTCGGCGATGTTGGCCGTGGTGTCGCGGTCGGTGATGACCTGATAGTCGGCGATGATGATGTTGGTGTGCACGCCCATGTCCTGCAGGCGCACGCGGTCGACGAGCGTGCCGAAGTAGTGGCCCAGATGCAGGCGCCCGGTGGGGCGGTCGCCCGTGAGCATGGTGTAGTTCTCGGGATGGATGGGCAGGTCGGCGTGGATCTCGTTGCTGCGCTTGAGCGCGACCTCGTAGCTTCCCTCGTTGGGCATGTGCGTCTCCAGACTCTCGATTTCAAGCCTTTCCATACTACCCGAAAGAGGGGATTCTTTCTACCCGCGGAGCTCCTTGCGCACCGCTTTCCACCCCGGATAGAAACGGTCCATAAGCGCGTGGAACCGTGCGTTATGAGACGGCTCGATGAGGTGGCAGAGCTCGTGGCACACCACGTACTCGAGGCAGTGGGCGGGGTGGTGCGCGAGGCGGGAATTGATGGTGATCATGCGCTTGACCACCTGGCACGAACCCCAGCGCGAGGTCATAGACCGCACGCGCCATCCGCTCGCATGCACGCCGATGCGCGCTTCAAGCGAATCGACGATGCCGCCCTCGAGCGCGCGCTTGACCTCTGCCGCGAGAAACGCTTGGCATGCGGCCTCGAGTCCCTCGGCGTTCGCTTTTGCCGCAGAGAGCGGAACGACAAGCTCGAAGCCCTCGATGTATGCGGCCTTGGAGCGTTTGCCCGAATCAACCATGCGGATCGTGTACGGCACGCCCCAGACCATGATCCGCCCGCCATCGCACGGAGGGTCGGGTTTGGACGCCTCGCTGCGCCTGCGCGCCCGCTCGATCCAATCGCGATGCGCGAGCACGAATCCCTCTACGACTGCCTGCGGCACGCCGTAGGGCGCCGACACCTTGACGGTGCCATCGGAGGCAAGCCGCATACGGATAGACTTCATCCGCTTGCGCGTTAGCTCGATAGTTAAGTTGCTGTCGATATGTAAAATCAGCTTTTTCTCTTTCGAATCCAAGCGGGCCTCGCTATACGCTAAAGTAGAGTCAGAAATCGAAGGGGGGAAACATGGCAAGCTCCTACGGTCAGGATGCGTCTAAGTCGTCTATCCGCAGCCTCTACCTTACCACGCGCAGCATCCTGCCTGCTTTGCGCAAAGGCGAGGCCGATGCCGCCATCCGGGCACGCCTCGAAGAGCTTCCCTTCTGGAAGGATGCGAAGCTGGTCCTTTCCTACGTCTCCTACAACGACGAGATCGATACGCGCGCCATCATCGCCGATGCCTTCGAGCAGGGCAAGCGCGTTGCCGTTCCGCGCTGCGACATGGCTTCCCGCTCCATCTCGTACCACATCATCGAGTCGCTCGACGAGCTCGTAGCCGGTCCGCTCGGCATTCCCGAGCCGCCCGAGGACGCCCCCGTCGTGGGCCTCTCCGAGATGCTCGGCTCCATCTGCCTGGTTCCCGGCCTCGTGTTCGACGGCGCAGGTCACCGCATCGGTTCGGGCGGCGGCTTCTTCGATCGGTTCCTCGCTTTTTATCCGGGAGACAAGATCGGCCTCGCGCATACCATGCAGCTGAGCTCGAACCCGCTGCCCGTGGGACCCGACGACGTGCCGGTTGACATCATCGTCAGCGATGGATGCGTCTGGCGTTGCGGAATCGCCGAGCTAGATACCCAGATGCTGGGCTAGCAGCTCGATAGCCTCCCTATATCCCTCGAAACCATGCCCCGAGATGGTGGCGATGCATGCCTCGCGCACGTACGAGGTCTGACGGAATGCCTCGCGTGAATCGACATCCGAGATATGCACCTCGACGGTGGGAATCTGCACGGCCTTGAGCGCATCGAGCAGCGCGACCGAGGTGTGCGTGTAGGCGGCTGGGTTGATTACGATGCCGTCATGCACGCCGTAGGCATCTTGGATGAAGTCGACCAGATCGCCCTCGTGGTTCGATTGCAGGCACTCGCAGGTATCGAAGCCCGCCTCCTCGGCTGCATCCTGGCAGAGCTCGACAAGCTGCTCATAGCTCTCTTTGCCGTAGATGTCGGGCTCGCGTAGCCCTAGCATGTTGAGATTGGGCCCGTTGATCACAAGCAGGGAGCGCGTGAGGATATCTTCATCGTCCTCATCATCGTCCAGTTCGTCTTCTTTGATCGACAGGAGCATCTCGTCGAGTGCGGGATCCTCGTCTTCCTCATCGGTATCGGTAGCCGGTTGGGGCGTTGCCTCATGTTCCGCTTCGGCTGCGGGCGCCTCGCTCACGCTGACCGTGATGCCCGACTTTCCGGAGGGGGTGTTGAAGCCGGCAAGCTCGCTGATCGACGAGCGGATGCCGGTTGAATGGTAGATGGCGTCCGAGACGGCGGTCACCAGACGGGGGCCCAAAACGAGCTCGAGCCCGTAGATTCCCTTTTTGAATACACCGAGGATGCCGTGTATGTTTGCGAGCTTATCAAGGTTCACGGCGGCGACGTCGTGCACGAGGATCCTCAGGCGCGTTGCGCAGATGCCGCACGCGCGCAGGTTCTCGTTTCCGCCGATGGCGGCGAGGATCTTATCAGCGGTTTTCTGGGCAACCATGCCGACCCCTTCATCTTCTGATCCTGTTTCAGAAATCAGCATAAAGTCGGAATAGCTTCGAAAAATATGTTTTTAGTTGAATGGTCTATTCTCTACCGTGAGAATCAGAGCCCGAGAGCGGAGATGATCGCCTCGGCGTCACCTTTGGCCGAACCGGTGCTTGCAACGATGATATCGGCCCATGAGCGGTAGTCTCTGATGCGTTGCCGGTAGAGCGCCTCGATGCCCTCCCTCTGCGAAAGGGGGCGGCCCTCGGTGGACAGCTCCTCGAGCGGCCTGTCGAGGAAGACGATGCTCGAATTCTGGTTGAGCAGGGCATAGCCGTTCTGATGGTTTCTCACCACGCCGCCGCCGCAGGCGATGACAAGGCCCGACTTCGCGCCGTATTCGCGGAGCACCTCGCATTCGAGTTGCCTGAACGGCCATTCTCCCTCTTGCTGGATCACCTCGGCAGGCGTGCGCCCATAGCGCAGCGTGAAAGCGTCGTCGAGGTCGACGAACGGTCGCGAGAGCATGCGCGCGAGGATGCGTCCCGTGGTTGACTTGCCGCAGCCGGGCATGCCGATGAGCGCGATGTTTTGCATGCGCTTGCCGATCGTATCGATGGCTTGGCGCGCCACGGCCGCATCGATGGACGTGCCCTGGAAGAGCTCGCTCGCATACACTGCCTGCCAGACGAGCATGGGAAGGCCGCTTGCACAGGGAATATCCTTGCTCTGCGCGTTGTAGCAAAGCCCCGTGATGCGCGGATTGTAGATGATGTCGATGACGCCCATGAGCCTGTTCATGCTGTGGGGCTCTGGCCCGAGCAGCCAATGCTTGATCGGGCTTTTGGGACAGTTCGGCGACATGCCCACCGGCGTGGTGTTGACGAGCAGGGCGGTATCCTCGGCATGGAGCAGCAGCCGGGCATCGAAGTTCTGGTAGAGGTCCAGGTCGGCGTGCGAGAGGAAGCGCACCTTCATGCCCACGATCTTCTCGAGCACATAGGCGATGGCGGTGGAGGCGCCGCCGGTTCCGAGCACCATGGCCTGCTTTCCCGAGAATGCCTCGATGGGCGTTGTTCCGAGCTGCTCTTCGCAGAATTGCTCGAGAAGCTTCTCGAAGCCCATGACGTCGGTGTTCTCGGCGTAGATGGTGCCGTCCGGGCGGCGTACGAGCGTGTTGGCCGCGCCCAGGGCCTCGACGCGCGGGCTGCGCTCATCGGCGAGCGCCGCGGCGCGCTTCTTGTAGGGGATCGTCACGTTGATGCCGTCCCAGGCGCCGTTGCGGATGAAATCGTCGACCTCCTCGGGCGACTTCTCGAAAAGCGTATAGGGCACAGACCCCAAAAGCGCGTGAATCTGCGGGGAATAGCTGTGACCGAGATGCTCGCCGAGAAGCCCGTAGGTGGCCATGACTTAGCACCCCTCGATGCCGTTCGATGCTTCGGTTTGGACGCGCCGGGACGATGCCATGAGGACCTCCATGAGCGCTTGGGCTTCCTCTTCGAGCCCCTCAGGTACCCGCTCCCGTGCGGAGCGGATCTTCTCCTGCTCGCGTTCTGGATCCAACACGGCTTTACCCATCGCGCGTTTCGCATCGGCGATTTGGAGCGAGATGGCCATGCGCTGTGCAAACAGCCTGAACATCTCCTCGTCGACCGCATCGATCTGCTCTCTGAGCTCGCTGAGCTCTGCCATATCACACCTCGATCAGGTTGTCGTCGATAAGGGCGTCGAGCAGCACGAGCGCGCAGACCGCCTCCACGATGGGCACGGCGCGCACCGCCGCGCAGACATCGTGGCGTCCGTGAACCGCGAGCTTGGCAGGCTCAAACGACATAAGGTCCACGGAGTCCTGCTCGCGCGGGATGCTCGGGATGGGCTTGAAGGCGAGGGCGAAGCGCACCGGAGCGCCGGTGGAGAGCCCGCCCAGGATGCCG
>CAMNAH010000106.1 GCA_946530775.1 uncultured Coriobacteriales bacterium | reverse complement strand
GCGGCCCTGGCTCTCGGTCTTGGGCACGCGCTGCACGCGGTGCACGCCGCTCTCGTACTTCATGGACGAGTAGACCTTCTTGCCCGATACCTTGAACTCGATGGTCTTGAAGCCGCCGGCCTCGCTGGGGCTGGACGAGAGGATGTCGATCTTCCAGCCGTGCGTGGCGGCAAAGCGCTCGTACATCTTGAAGAGATCGCCCGCGAAGATTGCGGCCTCGTCGCCGCCGGCCGCTCCGCGAATCTCCACAATCGTGTCCTTCTCATCGTTGGGGTCGCCAGGGATGAGCATGAACTTGATGTCCTCCTCGAGGCCGGGAAGCTTGGCCTCGTTGGACTCGACCTCCTCCTGGAGCATGGCCTTCTCGTCGGGGTCGGTGGTCTCGCGCTGCATCTCCTTCGCAGCCTCGATATCATCGAGCGCCGTGAGGTACTCACGCGCTTTACCTGCGAGTTCGGCCTGGTTGGCGTGCTCTTTGGCCAGACGCGCGTACTCCTTGGGGTCGGAGACCACCTCGGGGTCGACCAGTTTCTTCTCGAGTTCCTCGTATGCGTCGAGGAGCTTCTTGAGCTTATCCTCCATGGGTTTCTCCTTGAGTGAGCGCCCTGTAGGCGCTAAGTGTTTGCGTAGGAATGATACCACGTGACGTGCTGTTTTATTCATATGGAGTGGCGATACATTTGGCCTCCTCAGAGGGTACACTACCAATATGGACGAAGAGATCCTGACAGAGGACCCCAACGGCACCAAGCCCACCGACATCATCGGTGACGAGCTGGAGCAGATCGACGATGGCCTCGCCGAGACCATCGAGCGTCCGCATGCCGACGACCTCTATGGTGATCCGGACGACACCATCGACCTCATGCCGCGCAAGCGCCTTGGGTTCTCGGATATCGCAGCCTATATCAAGCGCCGCCCGGGCAGCATCGCCCTGCTCATGCTCGTGAGCATCGCCGTGGTGCTGATGCTCGTGCGCGCGTATCGCCGCTCGAACAACCTCCCCGACCTCGAGCTCATCGAGCAGGACGCCCGCGAGCGCATCGAGGCCCCCGCCTATAGCGGCGGCTACTTTGGCAACGACGACCGCCTCATCCTCACGCAGGTCACCGTGGGATCCAGGCAGCACAGCGACCACGCGCCCGAGGGCTCCGATCTCGATGAGACGTTCGGCGCCATGAGCTACGTGACAACCGACGTGATGCTCACCTTCCAGAACGAATCGGTTATCGCGACCAAGACCGCTACGCTGGGCTATGCCAAGCAGGGCAGCAGCTGGATCGATGCCGGCGAGGTGACCAACGAGCAGATCTCCTACATCGCGACGGCGGGCGTGGACCAGCGCAAGGCGCTCCGCAACATAGGCCAGATCCTCGAGCGCGCGAGCAGCATCGCGCCTGCCGAAGAGGGCCTCGCCTCGCTCGCCACCATCTATGAAGGCGCCGATTTCGAGGTCACGAGCTCGGCGTTCGACGATGTGACCCAAACCGACACGCTCACCATCCATGCGCGCAAAGGTGGGCTGTTCTCGGCCTACGAGTGCGACATCGTGGCGTCGTTCGCCTTCAGGGCGGGCAACGGCCTGTGGGAGCTCACCGAGGCAGCGGCAACCGACGACGCCTGGGTGCGCCGCTTCGACCCGCTGGTGGGAACGTGGTCCGGCACGTTCAAGAGCCAAGAGGTCAGCTCCGGCACCAAGTGCCTCGCGGGCGCCAGCACGCCGCTCACCATAACCATCACGTCCTGGAGCGACGCGCCCACCGGCACGCGCATCTCGGGCACCATCTCGGGCGTGGCGCACTACCACCGCAATCCCGAGAAGGACGCCGACGCCACCGCAGGCGACACCGTGCTCGATAACGTGGCATTCACCGCCACCCTCGTCGATCCGACCGATTCCAAGCGCACCAGCGAGGCCATCTTCACGGCAACGCTGCCCGAGGCGGTGGGCGGTAAGGTGACGATCACGCTCGAATTTGGCACCGGTACCGATGGCGCGGGCGTCACGGCGATCGTCGCCACCGAGCATCAATTCGAGGATACCTTCATGCTCATCCCCTACAAGAAACAGGTTATCTACGCCGATACATACGAGCTTGTCCTAGAGCCGGAAGAGGATGACCAGGAAACCGATGCCGATGCTGAGGCGGGCGCCAAGGCCGATGACACGCAGCAGGAGGCTGACGCCGCGGCAGCAGAGAAGCCCGCTGCCGCACCCGCACAGCCCTAACGTCTACGGAACCAACCTGAGCACACGCCCCGGAGCAACCCTTCGCTCGAGGATCGCCCTGCCGCTTGGCGCGGCGCCCGTCTTATCGCCGATGGTGCAGAACCGGCAGGCGATACCCGAGCGGTTGCACTCGTCGAGCAGGTCGCTCAGATAGGCCTCGCTGCTCGAGAAGAACCGCGCAAGCCCCTCCTCGACGCTGCATGCCCAGCCGAGACGCGCCGCGAGCATGCTCGCCGCCTCGGCGTCGAGCGAGAGCCGCTGACATACGGACTTCTCGCCAAAGGCGAGCTCCGTGAGCGTGCCCCAGCTGCACTGCAGGATATGCAGGCCTCCGTTCGCGCGCGGGACAAGATGTACCTCGCGTATCTCACCTGCGTCGCAGTGCCGCGCTACGCATGCGTTTTGCGATGAACCCATGGCATCCTCCTTGCTCGTTGTGATTGCGAACAAGTGTACGAGCACGACCGGACAAAAACTCGCTAACGAGAACTGGCCCCGTAGCGGGGCCAGTTCGCAGCGATCTATGTGCCGGATGCCCTAGGCCTCGGGCTTGAAGATCTCCTGGCCGCCCAGGTAGGGGCGCAGCGCCTCGGGCACAGTGATGGTGCCGTCGGCGTTCTGGTAGTTCTCCATGATGGCGGCCATGGTGCGGCCCACGGCGAGGCCGGAGCCGTTGAGGGTGTGCACGTACTGCGTGCCCTTGAAGTTGGCCGGATCGCGGTACTTGATGTTGGCGCGGCGGGCCTGGAAGTCCCAGCAGTTGGAGCAGCTGGAGATCTCCTTGTAGGCGTTGTAGCTGGGCAGCCACACCTCGAGGTCGTAGGTCTTGCATGCGGAGAAGCCAATGTCGCCGGTGCAGAGCGTGACCACGCGGTACGGGAGCTCGAGCAGCTGCAGGATGCGCTCGGCCTCGGCGGTCATAAGCTCGAGCTGGTTCATAGAGTCGTCGGGCGTGGCGAACTTGACCATCTCGACCTTGTCGAACTGGTGCACGCGGATGATGCCGCGGGTGTCGCGGCCCGCCGAGCCGGCCTCCTCGCGGAAGCAGGGCGTGAAGGCGGTGTACCACAGCGGGAGCTGGCTGGCGTCGAGCACCTCATCGCGGTGGAGGTTGGTGAGCGCCACCTCGGCCGTGGGGATGAGGAACATGTCGCCGCTCACATGGAAGGCGTCCTCCTCGAACTTGGGGAGCTGGCCCGTGCCGAACATGGTGTCGCGGTTGGCGATCACGGGCGGCCACCACTCCTTGAAGCCGGCAGCGGCGTGGGTTTCGAGCATGAAGTTGATGAGCGCGCGCTCGAGGCGGGCGCCGTTGCCGCCGAGCACGTAGAAGCGCGAGCCGGCCAGCTTGACGCCGCGATCGAAGTCGATCATGCCCAGGTCGGGACCGAGGTCCCAGTGCGCCTTGGCCTCGAAGTCGAACTCGCGGGGCGTGCCCCAACGACGCGCCTCGACGTTCTCGGAGTCGTCCTTGCCGTAGGGGATGCCGGCGTCGGGGATGTTGGGGATGCGGCACACCAGGTCGCGCAGCGCCGCATCGGCCTCGGCGCGCTTCTCGTCGAGCTCGGCGATGCGCTCCTTGCCGGCGGCGACGGTTGCCTTGGCGGCTGCGGCCTCGTCGGTCTTGCCCTCCTTCATGAGCTGGCCGATCTGCTTGGAGAGCGTGTTGCGCTCGGCCTGCAGGCGCTCGACCTCGGAGATGTAGGAGCGGCGAGCCTCGTCGAGCTCGAAGAACCTCTCGCGGTCCCACGAAGAGTTGCGGGACGCCATGGCCTTATCGACCAGATCGGGGTTCTCGCGGACAAACTTTATGTCGAGCATAGCCACTCCTTCATTCGAAATGCCACACGGCCGTTTTGCGCCGTTTTTCAAGTATATACTTGTAGCCGAGAACATTCGCTTTTCGGAGGTGCGAGCATGCAGCCTGTTATCGATTTCTTCACATGGCTTTTCAGCGACCGCATGGGCGTGGTCACCCTTATCGTGGGCGGCATCGTCCTGTTCCTGATCATCGCCTTCATTCTCGAACGCCGCACGCGCAAGCAGTTCTATAACCACGAGAAGTCCGAGGACGACTGGGATCTCTTTGACGACGACGAGTCGGGCTGGTCCGACTTCGACGACGACAACAAGTAGCGATTGCTTTCCAACATATCCCTCAACTCAACTGCCACGCGGAGCGCCTCCCGTGGCAGTTGCTGGTTTTCACCTCTTCACCCTGCCATGATTGGTTCAGGACGAGAGAAAGGACGCCACCATGGAGATGGGTAGGGAAATCCGCAGGCTGCGCACCGCCAGGGGACTCACGCAGGAGGCGCTCGCAGCCGCGCTCAACGTAACCGCGCAGACCGTGAGCAAGTGGGAGTGCGGCACCAGCGTGCCCGACGTGCAGATGCTTCCCGAGATCGCCGTGTTCTTCGGGATCACCATCGACCAGCTCTTCGCCATGACGCCCGA
>CAMNAH010000105.1 GCA_946530775.1 uncultured Coriobacteriales bacterium | reverse complement strand
TTGGCGGCCTTCCAGAGCGCGAAGTCGAAGGGATCGCGCTTCTCGTCGTTGACCTCGACGCGCTCGCCGGCACGCAGCTGGTCGAGCTCGCGGCCCGAGAGGATGCCGTAGGCGCTGTCGCTGCGCACCGAGAAGTACACGTCGCCCGAGGGCACGGGATAGGCGCAGCCCTGCTCGATGAGCGAGACGATCATCTCCTGCATGGCCTCGATCTCACGCGTGGCGCGCGGACGGATATCGGGATCGAGGATGCCGAAGCGGCGCATCTGCTCGATGAAGGCCTGGCTGAACTCCTCGGCAACCTCGGCAGCGGTGCGGCCCTGCTCGTTGGCGCGGTTGATGATCTTATCGTCCACGTCGGTGAGGTTCTGGGCAAAGGTGACCTGGTAGCCCTTGAACATGAGGTAACGGCGGATCATGTCGAAGGAGAGGAACGTGCGCGCGTTGCCGATGTGAATCTGATCGTAGACGGTGGGGCCGCACACGTACATGCGGACCTTGCCCTCCTCGATGGGCACGAACTCCTGCTTCTTGTGGTACTGCGTGTTATAGATCTGCATAACGTTTCTCCTAGTAAGGCGCCCAAAGGGGGATATTCCCTTTCTGCGCTCGGATTACCGATTCATACCCGAACGAGGGGCGCAGAAAGGGAGTATCCCCCTTTGGGCGCTCCTATGCAATGGAACCTCTAACATCGTTCTTCGAGCAGGGCGACGGCCGAGGCCTCGATACCCTCCTTGCGTCCCACAAAGCCGAGATGCTCCGTGGTGGTTGCCTTCACGCCAACATGCTCGACGGGAAGGCCGAGCGCGCGGGCGAGATTCTCGCGCATGGCATCGCGGTGCGGCGCCATCTTGGGCGCCTGAGCTGCGATGGTGCTGTCGACATCGACGATCTCGAATCCTTGCTCGCGCACGAGATCCGCCACGCGGGAGAGCAGCACGAGCGAATCGGCGCCCTCGTAGGCAGGGTCGGTGTCGGGGAAGAGCTGGCCTATATCGCCCATGCGGGCGGCGCCCAGCACGGCATCGGCGATGGCGTGGGCGAGCACATCGGCATCGGAATGGCCGGCAAGGCCGAGCTCGTAGGGAATGTGCACGCCGCCCAGGATGAGCGGTCGTCCCTCGCAGAACGCATGCACATCGTAGCCGTGGCCTATCCTCATACCAGCACCTCCCCGCTGTCCAGCCTTGCGCGCATGACGGTCTCGGCCATGGCAAGGTCTTCCGGGAAGGTGACCTTGAGGTTGGGCGAGGCCTGCTCCACGCAGCGCACGCGCCCGCCCGCACGCTCCACGAGGCTCGCATCGTCGGTGCCGATGAAGTCCTCGAACGCGGCGTTGGCATAGGCGGCGCGCAGCGTGTGCACGGGGAAGGTCTGGGGCGTCTGCGCAGCCCAGTAGAAGCTGCGATCGGGCGTGGAGACCACCACGCCGTCCTCGACGAGCTTGAGTGTATCGGTGACGCGCTTCGAGACGAGCGCGCCGGAGAGCGAGGGATCTGCCCTCAGAACCGCGATGGAGCGCTCGATGGTGTCGGTCTCGATAAGGGGACGCGCCGCGTCATGGACGGCAACGTAGGTATAGCCCGCAGGCATAGCCTCGAGGCCCGACGAGACCGACTCCTGGCGCACCTCGCCGGCATCGGCAAAGGTGACGGGCGTCGCAAGCGCGAGCTCGGCCACGATCTCGGCTATCTCAGCGCGATGGTCGGGCGTGCAGACCACCACGATATGGGCGATGGACAGCGCGGCATCGTAGGCGATGAGCGACCATGCGATGAGCGGACGGCCGCAGAGTTCGGCGAACTGCTTGCCGTGCGGGTCGCCGAAGCGCAGGCCCACGCCGCCTGCGACGATGATCGCCACGGTGTCGGCAGACGATGCGCTCCCAGCGATGCGGGAGGCCTCCACGCATGTTGCAGCCTGGCATGATGTCATGAGGAGCGGCCCCACATGCGGTGCAGGCTATCGGCGAGCACATCGGGATTGTTGACGCCCACCTCTTCGAGCTGGGCGGGGTTCTGCTCCACAGCCGCGACGAGATCCTGCAGCGTGCCGTACTCGTCGAGGATCTTGTCGGCCATTCCCTTGCGGACCACCGACACACGATTGAGCGTGCGCAGACCCAGCGGCGTCATGATGGAGTCGACCATGATGTTGTCGTAGCCCAGGATCTTGGCCACGTTCTTGGCAGAGCGCAGCTGGTCGTTGGGGGTGTTGTGCAGCACCTCGCGGATGGCGAGGGCGTTGTCCTCGGAGGAGTCGAGTGCATAGTCGCGGATGAGCAGCGTGTATTCCTCCTCGAGCGTGCCCGCGTATTCCTGACGCTGCATCTCGATGATGCGGCCGTCGCGGCCGAGCTCGAGGATACAGCCGTCGAGCGCTTCGGAGGAGGTGGAGAGCATCTCGCAGAGGTAGATCACGCTGGTGACGTCGGCCAGGGTGACGAAGTTGTCGAGCTCGAGCGTGGAGAGGCGCAGGAGCTCGCGGTCGAGCTGCTCGCGGGTGCTCTGCATGGCGCCCGTGAGCTGCGTGGCGCTTGCCATGACCTCGGAGGTGGGCCTGAGCTGCATGCCCTTGCCGTCCACATACACGTTCACAACCTGGCGGCGCTCCGAGATGGAGACCACCGTGGCGTTGGTGAGCAGGCTCATGCGCGCTGCGGTGCGGTGGCGCGTGCCCGTCTCGCTGGTGGGCAGCGACGGGTCGGGGTTGAGGTGGAAGTTGGCGCGCAGGATCTTGGTGAAGTCCTTGTCGATGACCACGGCGCCGTCCATCTTCGAAAGCTCGAAGAGGCGGTTGGCCGTGAACGAGACGTCGAGCTTGAAGCCGTCGTTGCCGGCGGCGAGCACGGCCTCCTCATCGCCGATGGTGATGAGCGCGCCCAGGTGGCCCGCGATGATCATGTCGATGGCCATGCGCAAGGAGGTGCCGGGCGCGCACATGCGGATGGCTTGCTCGCGGCGCTGCTTGGGGGTGAGAACCTCCTGTTTGACATCCTGCGCATCCATAGGGCATCTCTCCTTAGCAAGCCGACCCGTTGTATGCGGGTCGGCAGCTGAATCCACAGTTAAAAGTATAAGGCTCGCGGCGAGCCGCTGGCTAGCCTAGTCTTCGGAAGAGAGCAGATTGCCCGAACCGGAGCCCAGGGCGGGAGCCGAGACGCTGCGCTCGCGCGGTGGCGTGGCGGTGCCCATGCTCGTGCGCTTGCGCGGCGCGGGAATCTCGCCGGTGGTGTGCGTGAAGGTGAGCTTGCCGTCCTCCACGCCCACGAGCACGATGTCGCCGGCCTTCCAGGAACCGCCGAGCAGCTCCTCGGAGAGCGGATCCTCGATGAGGGTCTGGATGGCGCGGCGCAGCGGGCGCGCACCGTAGACCGGGTCGGTGCCCTCTTTGGCGATGAGCTCGCGGGCCTCGGGCGTGAGCTCGATGGACATGCCCTGGGCGATCAGGCGGTCGCGCAGGTCCATGACCATGAGATCCACGATGCCGCGGATCTGCTCGTCCTTGAGCGAGGTGAAGACCACGATCTCGTCCACGCGGTTGAGGAACTCGGGGCGGAACGCCTTCTTGAGCTCGGTGGTGACGCGGCTCTTGATCTCCTTGTCGGAGAGGCCGTTGTTGCCCGAGGCCGAGAAGCCCATGGTGGAGGTATGGGCGATGTCGCGCGCGCCGATGTTGGAGGTCATGATGATGACCGTGTTGGAGAAGTCGACCGTGCGGCCCTGGCCGTCGGTGAGACGGCCCTCGTCGAGGATCTGCAGCAGGATGTTGAACACATCCGGATGCGCCTTCTCGATCTCGTCGAAGAGCACCACGGAGTAGGGACGGCGGCGGACGGCCTTGGTGAGCTCGCCGCCCTCGTCATAGCCCACGTATCCGGGAGGGGCGCCCACGAGCTTGGAGACGGTGTGCTTCTCCATGAACTCGCTCATGTCGTAGGAGATGAGAGCGTCCTCGCTGCCGAAGAGGAACTCGGCGAGCGCCTTGGCGAGCTCGGTCTTGCCCACGCCCGAAGGCCCGAGGAAGATGAACGAGCCGCCGGGACGGCGCGGATCCTTGAGGGGCGAGCGGCTGCGGCGGATGGCGCGGCTCACGGAGCTCACGGCCTCGTCCTGGCCGATGACGCGCTCATGCAGGGCGTCCTCGCAGCGCAGGAGCTTGGAGGCTTCAGCCTCGGTGAGGTTGGAGACGGGCACGCCCGAGATGGACGAGACCACGTCGGCGATGTCCTGCTCGTCAACGGTGACGATGTTGGCGTCGAGCTGCTCGCGCCAGGCGTTCTCGAGCTCCTCGCGCTTGGCGGTGAGCTCCTTCTCCTCGTCGCGCAGGTGCGCGGCGCGCTCGTACTCCTGGGCTGCGGCTGCGGCGGCCTTCTCCTCCTTGCAGTGCGCGAGGGCGGCATCGACCTCGGCGATCTCGGGCGGCAGGCTCATCTTGTGGATGCGCGTGCGGGCGCCGGCCTCGTCGAGGATGTCGATGGCCTTGTCGGGCAGGAAGCGGTCCTGCACGTAGCGGTCGGAGAGCGTGACGGCGGCCTGGATGGCGGCATCGGTGTAGCGCACGTGGTGGTGCTTCTCGTAGGCCTCCTGCAGGCCGCGGATGATCTCGATGGTGTCGTCCACGCTGGGCTCGCCGATGTTGACGGGCTGGAAGCGGCGCTCGAGGGCGGAGTCCTTCTCGATGTGCTTGCGGTACTCGTCGGCCGTGGTGGCGCCGAT
>CAMNAH010000104.1 GCA_946530775.1 uncultured Coriobacteriales bacterium | reverse complement strand
AATCGAAGCCGCTCGAGAGCAGCGTGACCACCTTGCCCGCCGTACCCACGGGAAGGCCACCAACGCCGCGCGGGAACGCAGCATAGACGTAGGCGCTCCCCTGCACGGCATGGACCACAACTTGAAGGTCGGGATGGTGCATCTCGACCTTCTTCTCGGGAAATGCCTCGCAAAGCGCCTCTCCCACGATCTGGTTCATCTCGAGCGTATGGATGGGGTATGCGGTGGACGAACGGCGGGCGTGCACTTTGAACGTGTAGAAGTCACCAGCCTCGCGCATCACGGCGATGGCGGCACGGCAGTACTCGCGCTCGTCAAGGTTGGTGCGGTATGCCAGCGAGACACGCGCGACGCCCGGCACCTGCGCGATGGCATGGGCCAGCTCGGGCGTGGCGTCACGATCTTCGGTCTCCACCACGATATAACCCGAAATACGCGCGATGCGGGAGACATTGCGCCCCCTCATCGCGCGTGTGAGGTTGGTGACGAGCTGGTTCTCGAAGGTAGAGCGGTTCTTACCCTTGAGACCGATCTCGTGGTAGTGGACGAGGCAGAGACGCTCGCTCATAGCAAAAAACTGCAGCTCTGCTTAGATGATGCCGATGTTCTGAGCCTTGAGGTCGTTGTCGAAGTCCTCTTTCACAAAGCTCAGGGTGCCGGATTCGATCTCGTCCATGGCGATGGACACAGTGTCCTTGCCGGAGATGATCGTGGTGATGTCGTCGAAATCCTGGATAGCCGTCACACGGTGGTGCTGGCCGCGGATCATGTTGTTGATATCGCAGGCGCGCTTGGAAGCAAGGGCGCACAGCAGGAAGGGGTTCTGCTCGGTCTTCTCGAGCAGATCATCGATCTCAGGCCTCGTCACGGACATCGTGGCTTGAACCTCCATCCATCTCGTAACTCTCGAACAGGGCATCGAGCTCGGCAAGAGCCCGGTCGAGGTCGTCGTTCACAATCGTGGCATCGTAGGCATCCATGAGCTCCATCTCGTGGACGGCCGTATGCAGGCGGACGGCTATGGTCTCATCGTCCTCGGTGCCGCGTCCCTTGAGACGTTTCACAAGCTCTTCGGTAGAAGGAGGCGCGATGAAGACGAGCACAACATCGGGAAAGACATTGCGCACGTTGAGGCCGCCTTGCACATCGATCTCGAGAACGAGCGACTGGCCTTGCGCCAGGTTACGCTCGACCTCGGATTTGAGGGTGCCGTAGCGATGCCCGTGAACCACCGCCCATTCGAGGAACTCCCCCGCCTCGACCTTTGCGGAGAACTCGTCCTCGGTGAGGAAGTAATAGGACTGGCCGTCTACTTCCCCGGCGCGCGGCTCACGCGTAGTAGCAGAGACCGTCAAGCCCAAGCTCGGACGCTTTTCGCGCAGAAGCGCGACGAGCGTTCCCTTGCCTACGCCTGACGGTCCGGAAACTACGAAAAGTCGAGCAGTACGGGCCACTACTTGGTGAGGGCAGCGAGGAGCTGCTCACGCTGACGGGCGCCGAGGCCCTTGACGCGACGGGTCTCGGAGATGCCGAGCTCACCCATGACCTTGGCAGCCTTGGCCTTGCCATAGCCAGGGAGGGACTCGATGAGAGCGGAGACCTTCAGACGCTGGGCGATGGGATCATCGGAGTTGAGAACGCTCTCGACGGTGACCTTGCCGGACTTGATGTCCTCGCGGAGCTGGGCGCGGGCGTGACGGGCCTCAGCGGCCTTCTCGAGGGCGGCCTTGCGCTGATCGTCGGTAAGGGTAGGTAGAGCCATTGTTTCCTCCAAACATCGAAACATTCTATCTGTAACAAAGCACGACAGGGCGTTGCCTTGTCTGTCAGCAACACAACCTTGGTTAGTTTGCCATTTGAGCAGGACTTTTACAAGAGAAAACTCGTAAAAGTTCGCTATACGAGGTCATATCACACACTTTTCGCACCCGTTAGCTCGGCTAGGACGGACTCGAACGCGCCGCGAGGATCCGCAGCTTGCGCTATGGGTCGACCGATAACGAGCTTAGAGGAGCCTGCCTCGATGGCGGCCAAGGGCGTGGCGATGCGCTGCTGGTCGCCTACGGCGCTTCCAACAGGGCGGATGCCAGGTGTGACGATGAGCGCATGGGGGCCGAGCAGGGCACGCATGGCAGCCGCCTCCTGCGGCGAGCACACGATGCCGTCTGCGCCCGCGCCATAGGAGAGCGACGCCAGCGTTGCCACCTCCTCGGCGATGGGCCGCTCGATGCCGATCTCGGAGAGAGCCTCCTGGTTCATGGAGGTCAGGATGGAGATGGCCACCAGCTTGGTGCGCTCACGGCCCGTCTCCCCTGCGGCTTCCTCGGCGCCTTCGCGCGCCGCGGCGATCATGGCCGAGGAGCCCAGGCCGTGGATGGAGATGATATCGGCTCCGGTGAGGGCGGCCGAGCGCACGGCTCCCTTCACCTGGAACGGGATATCGTGCACCTTGAGGTCGAGGAAGACATGCAGGCCGTGGGCGCGCATCTCGTCCACGATGGAGGGCCCGTAGCGATAGAAGAGCGTCATGCCCACCTTCACCCACGTAGCCTTGCCTTCGAGCAGCGCGGCGAGCTCGAAGGCGCGCTCGCGATCGCAGTCGAGCGCGACGATGATGGCGTCGCGTGCCTCGGTCTCTGTCAGCATTCGAATGCACCTACCAATTCGTTGATATCGGATACGCCCTGCTCCTCGGCCCAAGATTCAAGCTCGGCGAGGATGCGCGGGGCGGCCATGGGGTCATAGAGCCCCTGCGTGCCCACGGTTACGGACGTGGCGCCTGCGAGGATCATCTCGGCAGCATCTACGCCCGTAGCGATGCCGCCGATGCCGTTGATGGGAATCGAGACGGCCTGCGCGGCTTCCCAAACCATACGCACGGCGATGGGATGTATTGCCGGGCCCGACATGCCGCCCGTCGGCTTGGACAGACGGCTCTTGCGGGTATGGATGTCGATCGACATGGCGTTGATCGTGTTGATGAGCGAGAGCGCATCGGCGCCTGCATCTTCGCATGCCTTCGCGATCTCGGGAACGCGCACAGGCGCCATCTTGACGATGAGCGGGCGAGCTACGTGCGGTCTCACCGCGCGGACAACCTCGGCCGCATCCTCGGGCGTGCCGCCGACGAGCTTGCCGCCTCGTGCGATATTTGGGCAGCTGATGTTGAGCTCGATCGCGCTCGCGAACGGTGCCAGCTCCTCAAGCAGCTCTACGGCGCGCACATACTCGTCGATGGAGTGGCCGGCCGCCTGCATGATGACACGACAGCCACGGCACTCGAGATCCTCGAGGTAGGCGCCGTACTTCTCGACGATGGCGGCAACGCCAGGATTGGCGAGGCCGATGGTGTTCATGATGCCCGAGGTGACCTCGCACATGCGCGGGGCGGGGTTTCCCTCCCACGGCTCTGCAGAGGTTCCCTTGGTGGTGATGGCGCCGAGCGCGGCCACATCGTAGAAGCCCTCGAACTGCCAGCCGAACCCGAAGGTGCCGGAGGCGGTGTTGATGGGGTTCTTCATCTTGACGCCGCCCAGATCGACGGCCATGTTCACGCTGCTCACCACGCCACCTCCTCGGCATCGAAGACGGGGCCGTCCATACAGCAGGAGGCGTAGCCGCCGGCCTTGAGCGGCACGTTGCAGGCGCCGCATGCGCCGAAGCCGCAACCCATCATGCGCTCCATGGAAGCCTGGCAGGCAATGCCGTGCTCGGATGCGAGCTTGGCGATGCTCGCCATCATGATCTGGGGGCCACATGTATAGACGCAGTCGTAGTTGCGCATGGCGAGAAGCTGCTCAGCGGCCTGCGCTGCAAAGCCATGCAGCCCGAAGCTCCCGTCATCGGTTGCGACGACGATTTTGGTGTCCTTGTCCTCGAACTGCTCGAGCTCCTCGAGCTGCCTATGGACGAGTCCCGCGACCGACTTGACGCCGATTGCGACATCGAACCCGATGCCAGCGCGCGAGAGCATGCCCGCGGCAGCGGCAACGGGCGGGAAGCCGATGCCGCCGGCTACAAGCAACGCGCGCCTGCAGCCTGCCTGGGGAAGGCGCCAGCCCTTGCCGCATGGGCCCACCACGGTGGAGAGGTCGCCCGGAGCCATCTTCGAGAGGCGCTCCGTGCCCTCCCCAACCACGGCGTAGTAGCTCACCACATGCGAATTCGTAAGATCGGCGTGCGAGAACGAGAGCGGTATGCGTAGCACGTGGGTCTTATCGCCCGGCACCTCGAAGTTCATGAACTGGCCAGGCTGGAGCCCCCACGACACGTGGCTCGAGATCTCGAGCCTGCAGATGCCGGGCGCAACCTCCTCGTTGCCGATCACGGCGAACTCGTGGATGCCCGCGGTTCCGCGCGGCATGTCGTGCTGTTCGGCGCTCATGCCACGATGCCGTCCACGAGGGTGCGCTTGCCGTCCACGAATACGTCCGTCGCGCAACCGGTAAGCGTCATGCCGAGGAATGCGGAGTTCTTGGACTTGCCCTGGAAGTAGCTCTCGGTGACCTCGATCGTCTTGGCAGGATCGATGAGCGTGAGGTCGGCGTTGCAGCCCTCCTCAATCTTGATGGGGTCGAGGCGCAGCACGTGGCGCGGGTTGATGGCCATGACCTCGACGAGGCGCTGCCAGCTCATGGCACCGGTGGACACCATGTTGGTGAGCATGAGGGGAAGCGAGGTCTCGAGACCGATGGTGCCGAAGAAGGCGATCTCCCACTCGCAGTCCTTCTCGTGCTTGGCATGCGGGGCATGGT
>CAMNAH010000103.1 GCA_946530775.1 uncultured Coriobacteriales bacterium | reverse complement strand
GCCAAGCCCCTCATGGAGAAGCTCGGCTGGCCCACGATCTTCTGCAACTCGCTCGAGATCGACGACGAGGGCATGATCGCCGGCGTTCACATGCGCTGCCCCGAGTCGAAGCTCACCACCGTGCGCAGCCTGCAGTCCATCGGATTCGAGACCATCGCCACCGGCGACTCGCACAATGACATCGCCATGATCCGCGCGAGCAAGGCGGGCTTCCTCTTCCGCACCACCGAGGCAATCGCAGCCGCAAATCCCGATCTTCCCGTCTACGAGACCTACGACGAGCTGCTCCAGGCCTTCGAGGCAGCCTTCTAAAGCACCTGTCTCCACCATAAAAGGCTCTCACGATCAAAAAAGCCCCCGCATTCATAGTCGCGGGGGCTGCATTCTTAAGCAGAAAGAGAGGGTTCGTCTCACCCTCCGAGATAGGCACGGCGCACGTCGGGGTCGTCCAGAAGCTCGGCACCGCTCCCCTGCTTGACGATCTTTCCCGTTTCGAGCACGTAGGCACGGTCGGCAACCGAGAGCGCCATGCTCGCGTTCTGCTCAACCAGAAGCACCGTGGTGCCGTTCGCGTTGAGCGTCTTGATGATCGAGAAGATCTCCTCGACGAGGATGGGAGCCAGGCCCATGGAGGGCTCGTCGAGCATGATAAGGTCGGGACGGCCCATGAGGGCGCGGCCCATCGCGAGCATCTGCTGCTCGCCGCCGGAGAGCGTGCCAGCCACCTGATAGGCGCGCTCGCGCAGACGCGGGAAGTGCTCGTAGACGATCTCGATCGTCTCGGCGTTCTCGGCATCGGTGCGGGTGTAGCCGCCCATCTGGAGGTTCTCCTCCACGGTCATCTCGGTGAACACGCGCCTGCCCTCGGGGCAAAGCGCGATCCCCTTGCGCACCATCTTATGCGCGGGCACACCGAGGATCGCCTCGCCCTTGAACTCCACCGAGCCGCTGCGTGCGGGAAGGATGCCCGCCACGGTGTTGAGCGTGGTGGACTTGCCTGCGCCGTTCGCACCGATAAGGGTGACGATCTCGCCTTCCTCGACGTTGAACGAGACGCCCTTCACGGCATGGATGCTGCCGTAATACACATTGAGGTCGGAGACGCTGAGCAAAGACATACGTGCCCCCTATTCCTGCTTGCCAAGATAGGCCTCGATGACCTGCGGGTTCGCCTGGATCTGCTCGGGCGTGCCCTTGGCGATGATCTTGCCGAAGTTGAGCACCGCGATGCCCTCGCACACGCCCATGACGAGATCCATGTCGTGCTCGATGAGCATGATGGCGATCTGAAAATCATCGCGGATCTTGCGGATATTCTCCATGAGCTCAGCCGTCTCGGACGGGTTCATGCCCGCGGCGGGCTCGTCGAGCAGCAGCAGCTTGGGGTTGGTGGCAAGGGCGCGCACGATCTCGAGGCGCCTCTGGGCACCGTAGGGCAGCGATCCTGCAACGTCGCCTGCGGTATCGGCCATGTTGAACACGTCGAGCAGCTCGAGCGCACGATCGTGGAATTCCTTCTCGGCGAGCCAATAGCGCGGAAGGCGGAAGATGCCGCTCCACATGCCGCACTTGACCTGGTTGTGCAGGCCTATGCACACGTTCTCCTCAACCGTGAGCGAGTCGAAGAGGCGGATGTTCTGGAAGGTACGTGCGATGCCCGCCTGGCTCACCTGGTCGGTGGTCATGCCGGCGGTATCGACGCCGTCGAGCAGGATGGTGCCGCGTGTGGGCGCATAGACCTTGGTGAGCAGATTGAACACGGTGGTTTTACCGGCGCCGTTGGGGCCGATGAGACCGGCGATCTCGGTCTTGCCCACCGTGAGGTTGAAATCCTCAACCGCATGCAGGCCGCCGAAATCGATTCCCAGATGACGGCACTCGAGGATAGTCTGGCCCGCATCGCGCTCGGGAATGATGGAGTCGGTCACCACCGGCACCATCTTGGTGCGCTCGCGGTCCTTGGCAGCATCGCGCTTGCCGGCTGCAGCGCTCTGTGCCTTGTAGGTGCCCTCATTTCTAGTCACGCGGACCACCTCCCTCCGCAGACACGGCAGGTGCCTTGCGCGCCCTCCGCTTGCCCCTCATGCGGTTCTTAAGCGCATCGATGCGCTCCATGAGGGAGCGGTTGTTGGAGATGAGCATGACCGCGATGAGGATCACAGCGTAGATGAGCATGCGGTAATCGCCGATAAAGCGGAGCTTCTCGGGAAGCACCGTGAGCAGCGTTGCGGAGATGATGCCGCCGCGGATGTTGCCCATGCCGCCCAGGACCACGAAGACGAGCACCAGAATCGAGGTGTTGAAATCGAACTTCTTGGGCACGATGGCGCTGTAGTTCATGGCGTAGAGCGCTCCGGCCATGCCAGCGAGCGCGGCAGAGACCACAAAGGCCATGAGGCGGTACTTGGTGGTGTTGATGCCCACGGACTCTGCAGCGATGCGGTTGTCGCGCACTGCCATGATGGCGCGGCCGCTGCGGCTGTTCACGAGGTTCAGCACGACGAAGAGCGTGAAGATGATGAGCACGAATCCCGCCGTGAACGATGAGATCATGTCGATGCCCACGGCGCCCTGCGGCCCGTTGATGACGACCTTGCCGCCGTCCATGGCAAGCGCCTCGGCGCCAGTCATGGAGATGTGCAGCCCACGGGAATCGATGCCCACATAGAGGTTGTTGAGCAGGTTCTTGATGATCTCGCCGAAGGCGAGCGTGACGATGGCGAGGTAATCGCCACGAAGGCGCATGACCGGGATGCCGATAAGCAGACCCGCGATGCCCGCGCACACGCCTGCAACGATGATGGCGACGAGCAGCCTGACAGGACCTGATGTGACGGTACCCGAGAGCGCCGCCGAGACCACGACACCCGTGAAAGCGCCCACGCTCATGAAGCCTGCGTGGCCCAGCGACAGCTCGCCCGAGATTCCCACCACGAGGTTGAGCGAGATGGCCATGCAGATATAGGCGCAGATGGGAATCAGCAGGCCCTGGGTCGAATTGGAGATGGCGCCAACGGAGAGAAGCCCCTGCATGACGAGGAAGGCTACGATGACGAGGCCGTAGGTGATGATGTTCGCGCGGGTGGCACGCGACAGCGACTTGAACTTCTCCATGACGCTACACCTTCTCCGGAACGAGCTTGCCGAGCAGGCCGGCAGGCTTGATGAGCAGCACCACGATGAGCACGCCGAAGACGATGGCGTCGGAAAGCTGCGTGGAGATATAGGTCTTGGCCATGATCTCGATGATGCCGAGCAGCACACCGCCGAGCGCAGCGCCGGGGATGGATCCGATGCCGCCGAAGACGGCCGCGGTGAACGCCTTGATGCCGGGCATCGAGCCCGTGGTGGGCGTGAGCGTGGGATACGCCGAGCAGAGTAGTACGCCCGCGATGGCCGCGAGCCCGCTGCCGATAGCGAAGACCATCGAGATGGTGCGGTCCACATCGATGCCCATGAGCTGGGCAGCGCCCTTGTCCTCGGAGCACGCGCGCATGGCCTTGCCCATCTTGGTGCGCGAGGTGAAGAGCGTGAGCGCGACCATGACGAGCACGGCGGCGAGCACCGTGACGATGGTGACCGAGTTGATGATGAGCTGGTCGTTGAAGAGCTTGATCGAGGGGAAGCTTACGACCGAGGGGAATGCCTTGGGGTCGGCACCCCAGATGAGGAGTGCCGAGTTCTGCAGGAAATAGCTCACGCCGATGGCGGTGATGAGCACGGCGAGCGACGGAGCCTGGCGAAGGGGCTTATAGGCAAGGCCCTCAACCACGATGCCGAGCGCCGTGCAGCCCACGATGGCGATGAGCACGCCGGCAACAGGCGGGAGCCCCAGATACTGCACGGAGCAGAAGCAGAGGTATCCGCCCACCATGATGACGTCGCCGTGTGCGAAGTTGAGCATCTTGGCGATGCCGTAGACCATCGTATAGCCAAGCGCGATGATGGCGTACACGCTGCCGAGGCTGATACCGTTGATGAGCGCTGTAAGGAAGCTCACGCGTCCTCCTCTCTCAAAGAACTTGCAGGTACTGAAACCGCAGAGCGGAGGCTACCTCAGGCAGCCTCCGCGAAGACCCGCAGAATGCGGAAGAACTAGTCGAGCGGCTGGTACACGCCGTCAACGATGACCGTGCCCTTCGGGTTCTTGGAGACCTCGCCGGTCTCGGACCAGGTCATGACCTCGCCAACCGGACAGGTGAGGCCGGAGAACTCGAAACCGCCGGTGAAGGTGGCGATAAGCTGCTCGCAGATGTCGGCGGCAGACATGTCAGGGGTGATGCCCGACTCCTCGATGGCCTTCGCGATGGCGTGGACGCAGTCGTATGCGTCGGCCGCGAACTGGATGGGGTTGGTGTCGACGCCCGCGGTGGCCTTGTAGGCGGCGTCGAAGTTCTGCGTGGCCTCGTCGGTCGCGGTGGCCACGAACGGGGTGAGGAGCATGACGCCCTCGGCGAGGCTGGTGTCAAAGCCCTCGACGTCGAGGATGCCATCCATGCCGTCGCCGCCGAAGAACTTCGGCGCATAGCCCATGTCGGAGGCCTGCTTCAGGATGATCGATGCCGGCGTGTAGTAGATGGGCAGGAAGACGAGGTCGGCACCGGCGTCCTTGGCCTTGTTGAGCTGAGCCGAGAAGTCGGTGGCGTTATCGTCGGTGAAGGTGGTGACGGAGACGATCTCGAGGTTGCGCGCGGCGGCCTCGGTCTCGAACTTCTGGTAGATGCCCGTGGAGTAGGCGTCGGCGTTGTTGTAGATGATG
>CAMNAH010000102.1 GCA_946530775.1 uncultured Coriobacteriales bacterium | reverse complement strand
ACGTGTACGAAGCCCTCTCCGCGCCACGGGGATGTGGACGAGGGCTTCTCGGTGCCACGGGGCGTGGACGAGAGCTTCTCGGTACCACCCAAATGTGGACGAGACCTTCTCGGTACCATGGCCGTCGGAAGAGGCCGCGAGAGGCGCTGAGAGGCCGCAAGAGGCACCAGGAGCAAGGCTTTGACCTGCGGCGTGGACGAGGGCCTCTCGGTGCCAGCCCGCCATGGTACGGAGAGGCCTTCGTCCACACGGGGAAACGTGTACGAGGGCCTCTCCGCGCCACGAGCCCGTGGACGAGACCTTCTCGGTGCCACGGGGCGTGGACGAGAGCTTCTCGGTGCCAAGCCGACGTGGACGAGAGCCTCTCGGTACCACGCCGCCCACGCCGCGCCCGCTGCAAAACACAAACACACGCCCCGCTATTCGTCCACCGCAAAACCGCCAACATGCACCCCAAACGCGTTAGAATAGACAAGCTGCAACAATACTGTCAAAGAGGGGGACAAGCCATGCCAGATTCGCAGAGCGCACCGCCCAAACGGCTGCGCTCGAACAACCGCATCGGTCTCAATATCCCGCACAACAAACTCACTGCGGAGATGGAGACCATCGAGATGCCGCTGCCCAAGCAGGTCATCCTGCCCATGCAGCAGCACGTGGGCGCCCAGTGCCAGCCCTTGGTCAAGAAGAAGGACCACGTCGACGTGGGCCAGCTCATCGGCCACGCCGAGGCCCGCACCACGGCCGACATCTTCTCGTCGGTCTCGGGCACCGTCACCGAGCTCCGCGCCATCCACTACTCCAACGGCCGCTCCGACGTCGCCGTGGTCATCGAGCCCGACGGCGAGCAGACCATCGCCGAGACGGTCAAGCCGCCCGTCATCACCGACTACGCCAGCCTCGTCGCCGCCATCAAGGCGAGCGGCCTCGTGGGCCTGGGCGGCGCCGGCTTCCCCACGGGCCTCAAGATGGACACGGACCTCAGCAACATCGACTGCTGGCTCGTGAACGGCGCCGAGTGCGAGCCGTACCTGTCCAGCGACTATCGCGAGATGGTCGAGCGCCCGCAGGACCTGATCGACGGCATCAAGCTGTGCCTCGACCTCTCCGGCGTGCCCCGCTCGCTCATCTGCATCGAGGACAACAAGCCCAAGGCCATCGAGCTGCTCTCCCAGCTCGCGGCCGACGACCCGCGCATCCAGGTGCTGGAGCTGCCCGCCCGCTATCCGCAGGGCGCCTCCCGCGTCATCCTGAAGAACGCCATGGGCCGCGCCGTTCCGCGCGGCGGCCACCTCACCGACGTGGGCGCCATCCTGTTCAACTGCACCTCCATGGGCGAGATCGCGCGCTACGTGCGCACCGGCATGCCGCTCATCCAGCGCCGCATCACCGTCATGGGCGACGCCGTGGCCAACCCGCAGAACCTCATGGTCTACGTGGGCACCCCCACGCGCGAGATCCTCGACTTCTGCGGCCTCTCCTGCGAGCCCGCCAAGGTGGTCGCCGGCGGCCCCATGATGGGCACCACCCAGATCGACCTCGACTACCCGGTGATCCGCCAGCAGAGCGGCCTGCTCGCCCTCAGCGAGGCGTTCGCGCAGCCCTCCACCACCACCGCGTGCATCCGCTGCGACCGTTGCATCAGCAACTGCCCCATGCACCTCGCACCCATCGACATCCAGAAGGCCTACCAGAGGTGCGATACCGCCGAGCTCAACGCGCTCATGGCCGACCTCTGCGTGGGCTGCGGCATCTGCTCATACGTGTGCCCGGCCAAGCAGCCGCTCACACAGTCCGTCGGCCTTGCAGGCAAGCTGCTCAAGGCCGAGCGTAGGAAGAGGGGGTAGGCCATGGCAGAGACCATCAACACCGCGGCCGCGCCTGCCGAGACCCGCCCGCTGGCCCTGCAGCCCGCGCCGCAGATCTCGAGCCCCGACACCACGCAGACCATCATGCGCAACGTGCTCATCGCCCTTGCGCCGGCCTTCGTGGCGTCCATCGTGTTCTTCGGCGTGCGCGCCGCACTCGTCACCATCGTGTCCGTCGCCGCGTGCGTGGGCTTCGAGTACCTCTGGTGCCGCCTGCGCAAGCAGCCCAACACCGCGGGCGACCTTTCCGCGGCCGTCACGGGCGTGCTGCTCGCCTTCAACGTGCCCAGCACCATCCCCATCTACATGCTGCTGATCGGCGACTTCGTGGCCATCATCCTCACCAAGGAGCTCTTCGGCGGCATCGGCAAGAACTTCGCCAACCCCGCCATCGTCGGCCGCCTCGTGCTGGCCGTGGCGTTCCCCGTTGCCATGACCAACTTCACGGCCCCGCTCGTCTCCTTCACGTCCGCCGACGTGGTGAGCTCCGCCACCGCGCTCGCGCCCTCCGCGCCGGCCATCTCGCTCATGGACATGTTCCTGGGCTCCGAGATGGGCGTGCTGGGCGAGACAAGCGCGCTCGCCCTGCTCATCGGCTTCGCGTACCTGCTCGCCACCAAGACCATCACCTGGCACGTGCCGGTGGTCTACGTGGGCTTCGTCGCCCTGGCGAGCCTGCTCATGGGCCTCAACCCGCTCATGCAGATCTGCTCCGGCGGCCTCATGCTGGGCGCGATCTTCATGGCAACCGACTACGCCTCCAGCCCCGCCACGCTCAAGGGCAAGATCGTCTTCGCCCTGGGCTGCGGCATCATCACCTGCCTCATCCGCTTCTGGGGCAACCTCAACGAGGGCGTGGCCTTCTCCATCCTGTTCATGAACCTCTGGGTGAGCCACATCGACACGCTCACGCGCAACGTCCCCATCGGCGGCGAGCACGAGCGCAAGGGAGGTGCCAAGCATGAGTAACGAGAACACCGCTGCCCAGGCCAAGCAGCCCCTCTCCTTCATGCCCGTCGTGGTGCTCGTGACCATCTGCGTGGTCGCCGGCATCCTGCTGGGCTTCGTGCACCAGGTCACCGCTCCCATCGCGGCCGCGCAGGCCGAGGCCAAGGCGCAGGCCACCTACGCCTCGCTCGTGCCCGAGGCCGCGTCGTTCGAGGAGCTCGAGACCACCGTCGAGGGCTGCACCGCGGCGCTCCGCGCGGTCGACGGCTCCGGCAACACCGTGGGCTATGTGGTCGTCGCCCAGTCCAAGGGCTACGGCGGCCAGGTGCCCATCGCGGTCGCCTTCACGCCCGACGGCACGGTGATGAGCATCACCACCATGGCCAACAGCGAGACCCCCGGCCTCGGCAGCCGCATCGCCGAGGAGAGCTACATCGGCCAGTACGTGGGCAAGGACGCCGCGCCGCTCGAGGCTGCGGACGTGGACCTCATCTCGGGTGCCACCATCTCGTCCAAGGCCGCGCTCTCGGCCTTCAACATCGCCACCGCCGTGTTCGAGGAGGTGCAGAATGGCTAACGAAACCGCCGTGCGCGAGACGCCCTGGCAGATCTTCTCCAAGGGTCTGCTCACCGAGAACCCGTCGCTGCGCCAGATGCTCGGCCTCTGCCCCACGCTGGCCGTCACCACGGCCGTCACCAACGGCCTGGGCATGGGCCTCGCCACCACGTTCGTGCTCGTGTGCTCGGGCGTCGTGGTGTCGCTTCTGCGCAAGGTCATCCCCAACTCCGTGCGCATCCCCGCGTTCATCACCATCATCGCGAGCTTCGTGACGCTGGTCATGATGATCGTCGAGGCCTACCTGCCCGCGCTCAACGACGCGCTGGGCATCTACCTGCCGCTCATCGTCGTGAACTGCATCGTGCTCGGCCGTGCCGAGATGTTCGCCTCCAAGAACGGCCCCGGCGCCTCCGCGCTGGACGGCCTGGGCATGGGCGTGGGCTTCACCATCTCGCTCACCCTCATGTCCGCCGTGCGCGAGCTGCTGGGTGCCGGCACGCTCCTGGGCTTCCAGGTCATGCCCGACTTCATCGAGCCCATGATCATCATGGTCACGCCTCCCGGCGGCTTCGCCGTGCTGGGATGCCTCATCGCCGCGTCCGTGTGGCTCGAGCAGAGCCGTGCGCGCAAGGAGGGCCGCCCCGTCGAGGCTGCCACCGATAATCCCTGCGACGGCTGCGCGATCGCCTGCGGTCTGGGCGACCCCGCCGACCCCGATTGCGCCAAGGACGCCAAGGAGGCCTTCGTGGACCGTCTCGAGGCCGCCGTCATCGAGGCCGAGGCCGCTCCCACCATCGTGGGTCCGGAGCCCCTGCCTGACACGCCCGCCGCAACCACGATGATGGCGGCGATCACCTGGCCGCTGAACTTCGCCAAGGGGCCGATCTGCGTGATGTCGTCGAACAGGCCGACGGCGAACATCACGGATACGCCTATGAACAGGAGGATGTAGTTCACATTCTCGAGCGAATAGAGGTCGTTGATCTTCCAGCCGAAGAAGAGAACGCCCACATACATCGTGAGCGCGCCGGCAACGAGCCCCAGATACAGCGCGATTCCCCCGCAACGGGGAATCGGCTCGGTGTTCACACGGCGGTTGCTGGGATAGTCGATGGCACCGACCAGATGCGCGATGCGCTTGGACAGCGGCACGCAGGCAAACGTGACCGCGAATGCCACCGCAAAGACTATCGCCAGCTGATACCACTCCACTGCCGGGTTGCTCCTACTTGATTGCCTTAAAAAACCTGCCGGCCGATAGGTTCATCGGCCGGCTTCTTCAATCGTGATGTGAGCGCTTAGCCCAGGGACATGTCTGCCGTGGCCACGACCTCGTTGGGGTCGCCGCCCGCGTTCACCACGTCCATGAGCGCCTGCCAGGTCTCGTCATCGCGCGGGACCAT
>CAMNAH010000101.1 GCA_946530775.1 uncultured Coriobacteriales bacterium | reverse complement strand
CGGCCTCTGAGGGCTCGAGGGCGCGCATCGTGCCTACCTGGCCACCGTGTCGACGCCGTTGTCGTAGGCGACGGCATCCACGTCCATCTCGCCTGCCTCCGCGCCATCGCCCACGATCTCGATCCAAAGCTCGTGTGGCAGGCAGATGATCTGCTCGCCGGGACGCGAGATGGGCGTCTGGCGCAGGCAGTCGCCATGGGGGCAGTCCGCCTCTGCCATGCGCACGGAGCCGTTCTCCACGACCACCGTGTTGGTGCCGAGCGATGTGGCAACCACGAGCTCGGCATCCTTGTCGAGCGGCAGCACGTACTGCTCGCCGTCTCCGTCGTGGACCAGGGCGATAAGGCGGCTGCCGCCCGCCCCGCGCAGGCCGGCCGAGATCGCGAACACGGCGACGACGAGCGTGATAAGGGCGACAGCGGCGATGAAGGTCGCCCTGTAGCGCTTGAATGAATCCATATCTGCCCGCCCCCTTCCCATTCGCGCTGCGGTACCCGTCCTATGGTCGCACAATCGAGGGCGTGGGGCCAATGGGATGGATGGCTTATCCAATCTCCGATAGGCGCCGTTCGAACCTATCCTTACCCGCCCGCTCGGGCACGGGCGTCGGGTAGTTCCCGCTGAAGCACGCATCGCAGTACCCATCGCAGCCAACGAGCTCCGAGAGCCTTCCTACCGGCAGGTATCCCAGACTGTCGGCACCGATCTGCTCCGCTATCTGGGGCACGCTGAAGCGGCACGCGATGAGGTTGTCCGTGGAATCGATATCGGTTCCATAGAAGCACGGATGCAGGAACGGCGGCGCTGAGATTCTCATGTGGATCTCGCAGGCACCGGCTTCGCGGAGCAGGCCCACAATGCGCCCGCTCGTGGTGCCGCGCACGATGGAATCGTCGACGAGCACAACCCGCTTGCCCGCCACCACCTCCGCAATTGCGGCGAGCTTGACCCTCACCTGCTCGAGCCTCCCGCTCGGAGCGATGAACGTCCTGCCCACGTACCTGTTCTTGATGAGCCCGATGCCGAAGGGAATATTCGCGGCGTGGCTGAAGCCGAGGGCGGCATCGAGCCCCGAATCGGGCACACCCACGACGACATCCGCATCCGCGGGGTGCTCCTCCGCGAGGATGCGTCCAGCTCGCACGCGCGCAGCATGCACCGAGACGCCGTCCAGCACCGAATCGGGGCGGGCGAAGTATATGTGCTCGAAGACGCACGTCCGGCGCTTCGTGCTCCCGCAATGCTCCCTGATGGATGCAGTGCCTCCCGGCCCGAAGACGATGATCTCGCCGGGCTCGACGTCACGCTCGAGCTTCGCCCCCACGGCTTCGAGCGCGCAGCTCTCGGACGCGACGACGACCGCGCCGTCTGGCGCAAGGCCGTAGCAGAGGGGCCTGAACCCATGGGGGTCGCGTGCGCAGATGAGCTTCCGCGGCGACATGAGGACGAGCGAATAGGCGCCCTCGATGACGCGCATGGCCCGGCAGAGCGCCTCCTCGATCGATGGCGCGCTCAGCCGCTCGCGCGTCACGATATGGGCGATGATCTCGGTGTCGCTCGAGGAGTGGAAGATGGCGCCCGAAAGCTCGAGGGCATCGCGCAGCGCTGCGGCGTTCGAAAGGTTGCCGTTATGCGCCAGCGCCATATGCCCCTTCTGATGGTTGATCTCGAGCGGTTGGCAGTTGCTGCGGGTCGAGGCGCCCGTCGTGCCATAGCGTACATGCCCCACGGCCATCGTCGACTCGGGAAAGCCTGCGAGCCGCGCGCCTGTGAAGACCTCGCTCACAAGCCCAAGATCCTTATGCGAGACGAACACGCCATCATCGTTTACGACGATGCCGCAGCTCTCCTGCCCCCTGTGCTGCAGTGCGAGCAGGCCGAGGCGGGTTATCGCCGCTACGTTGGCCGGCGCCTGCGCATACACGCCGAAGACGCCGCATTCCTCGTGAACTCCCATCTGCATCCTACATTCCGCTCTCGCCGTAGTTCGACAGCACGCGCGCGGAGGGATCATCCACATCGCAGCCCTTCCACGACGCGTTCGGCATCCAGAACCCCGCCACCATCCGAGCCTGGCCGGGGTAGTGCTTCTCGAAGATCTCACGGTAGAGCAGCGACTCCTTGGTGAAGGGCGTCGCGAACGCATAGCGCGCTCGGCGCTTCTCGAACTCTTCGTCGGAGTAGAGCCCCTCCGCATGCGCCTTGAGGTAATCGACCATGGAGTGGCCCACGGCGTCGGAGAACGCGGCCTTCTCGCGCCAGAGGATGCCATCGGGAAGCAGGCCCGTCCCCTCGAACGCATGCCGTAGCAGGTACTTGCCCTTCCCATAGGTGTTCAGCTTGAGGTGGGGGTCGAGCGCCATGACGTAGCGTACGAAATCGAGGTCGCCGAAGGGGACGCGCGCCTCGAGCGAGTTGACCGAGATGCAGCGGTCGGCTCTGAGCACATCGTACATGTGCAGCTCCTCCACCCGCTTCTGCGACTCCTCCTGGAACGCCTGCGCGGAGGGCGCGAAATCCGTGTACTTGTAGCCGAAGAGCTCATCGGAGATCTCGCCGGTGAGGATCACGCGGATGTCGGTCTGCTCGTGGATGGCCTTGCATACGAGATACATGCCGATGCTTGCGCGGATCGTGGTGATGTCATAGGTCCCGAGCAGCGCGATGACGTCCTCGAGCGAGGCGATGACCTCCTCGGGCGTCATCGTGACCTCGGTGTGGCGGCTGCCGATGAAGTCCGCGACCTCGCGGGCGTACTTGAGGTCGATGGGATCCTCCTCCATGCCGATCGCGAAGGTCTCGATCGGCGCCGGGGTCTCCCGGGCGGCGATGGCGCACACGAGCGATGAGTCGAGGCCGCCCGAGAGTAGGAAGCCCACCTTGGAGTCCGACTTGAGCCGCTTGCGCACGCCGGCGACGAGCTTGGCGCGGATCGCGGAGCAGGCCTCCTCGAGGCTGTCATCGATGACGGCCTCCACATGCGCGATGTCGCAGTAGCTGGTGAAGCAGCCGTTCTGATAGTAGTAGCCGGGCGGGAAGGGCAGGATCGTCTCCACGAGCCCCACGAGATTCTTGGGCTCGCTTGCGAAGACGATGGCTCCTGCCGCATCGTAGCCGTAGTAGAGCGGGCGGATGCCGATGGGGTCGCGCGCCGCCACGAAGCTCTGAGTGTCGCCGTCGTAGATGATGCAGGCAAACTCCGCGTCGAGCATCGAGAAAAGCTTCGTCCCGAACTCGTGCCACATGGGCAGCAGTATCTCGCAATCGCTGTCGCTCTCGAAGCGGTAGCCCTTCTTCCCGAGCAGGCTGCGCATCCACTCGAACCCGTAGAGCTCGCCATTGCATACGGCATAGCTCCTCCCCAGCCTGAACGGCTGCATGCCCGCGGGCGTGAGGCCCATGATCGACAGACGGTGGAAGCCGAGGATCCCCTTGCCCGTGTCGATGACGCGGGTGTCGTCGGGCCCGCGCGACACGGTGCGCGAGAACCCCTCCATGAAGGCGTCGAGATCTGCCTTGGCGCTGCAGTAACCCATGATCGAGCACATCGTGAGACACCTGTCCTTCCGGGGTCTATGCCATTCGCTACTCGACGTCCTGGAGGGCGTCGTAGCCCTCCTCGCCCGTACGGACCTTCACCGCGTTCTCCACGTCGTAGACGAAGATCTTTCCGTCGCCGATATGGCCCGTGTAAAGTACCGCTTTCGCGGTCTCGATCACGGTGCGGACCGGGACCTTGCTCACGACGATATCGACCTGGATCTTGGGGAGCAGGGTCGCCTCGACCTGGACGCCGCGGTAGAATTCGGGCCTCCCCTTCTGGACGCCGCAGCCGAGCACGTGCGAGACGGTCATGCCCGTGATCCCGATGCCGAGCATCGCCGACTTGAGCGCCTCGAACCTCGACTCGCGGCAGACGATCTCCACCTTGGTGAGCTTGGGAACCGTCTCGTCGAACGCGGGGACCCTCTTGACGGGGATTGCCTCCGCAACGGGCGTCTCCCCCGCTACCGCGATTGCCCCCTCGTACCCGTAATCCAGGCTCTCGACGGCGGGAAGGAAGTCCGCGTAGGAGCTGAGCAGGCCGTGCTCGGTGCTGTCGAGGCCCCGGATCTCCTCCTCTGCGGAGACCCTCAGCCCCGCGGTCCGGTCGATGACGGTGAATGTGATGCCCATGGTCACGCCCGTCCATACGAGGATTGCGACGATGCCGAGCACCTGGACGCCGAGCAGCGTTGCATCCCCGGTATAGAGCAGGCCGTGCAGGCCTGCGGGCGCTGCAGGGCTGGAAAGCAGGCCCACCGCAATCGTTCCCCAAACGCCGTTCGCCAGATGCACGCCCACGGCGCCCACCGGGTCGTCGATGTGGAGGCGCAGGTCGAGCGCCTCGACCACCACGACCACCAAGAGCCCCGATACTACGCCGATGACCGCGGCGCCCAGCGCATCCACCGCATCGCATCCCGCCGTGACGCCCACCAGGCCGGCGAGCGACCCGTTCAGGCTCATGGAGACATCGGGCTTGCCGTTCTTCGCCCAGGTGAACGCCATGGTGGTGCAGGTCGCGACCGCAGGTGCGATGGTCGTGGTCACGAAGATCGACGCGAGCGAGGACCCGTCCCACGCGGCTGCGCCGTTGAAGCCATACCAACCGAACCAGAGGATGAAGCAGCCCAGGGCGCCGAGCGTGATGGCATGGCCGGGGATGGCGTTGACCTTGATGACGTTGCCCTCTGCATCGCGGACGTACTTGCCCAGACGGGCGCCTTCCATAGCCGCTCCGATGAGG
>CAMNAH010000100.1 GCA_946530775.1 uncultured Coriobacteriales bacterium | reverse complement strand
GCATGTTCTTCTTGGGATCCTTGATCTCGCCGCCCATGGTGACGCAGGTCTGCATACCGTCGTAGCTCCAGGTGGTGGCGGAGACGCCGGCGATGAGGGCTGCTCCGATGGCGCCGGTGGCACCGGGGGAGTCGGCGATGACGGCACCCATGTTCTGGCCCTTGATGAAGAACAGGCCGACGATGGCGAGGAGCAGGAACGGGACGATCTTGAAGGCGGTGATGAAGTCCTGCCACTTGGCGCCGGCGTGCTTATGGCACATGTGCAGCCAGGTGAAGAAGATGATCAGGATGCAGCCGACGATGCGGACCGTCATGTCGGACCAGCCGGTGAAGTAGGCGATGTTGTTGGCGACCGTGAGGGTCATCGTGGCGATGCCCACGGGGTCGGTTGCCCACCAGCAGGACCAGATGAAGAACATGGCCGCGAAGGGCCAGCCGGCCTCGCGGAAGTACACGAACTGACCGCCGTCCTCGGTGTATGCGGAGGCATACTCGGCATAGACGAGGTTCTGCGGAATCATGATGAGGCCGCCGAGCACGAATGCGAGGATCGTGAGGATAGGCGTGCCAGTGGTGCCTGCAACCTCACCGACGGAGGTGAAGATGCCCGAGCCGACCGTAGTGCCGACGCCGAGTGCGATGGCTGTGGAGAGGCCAAGGTGGCGTGACATACCCTCAAGGGTCGCATTGTCTTTTTCTGCCATTTCCTTTCCTTTCTGTGCTAGAAGTCCGTTTCCACTCCATTTGGCGTCGCATCGCCCGAGAACAACGCCAAACTAACTCTAATTGTGAAGTCTATTCCAAACTGGTCTAAAAGAACGCTCATCTTGTTTGTTTATCGGTGAACGGTATCCTGCAGTTTTGCGATGATGCTCAAAAAAGATATGGAGAAGCTGTCGAGATGGTGTGAAACGGCAGCTGCTCCGACCTGCCGCTTGCAGGCGTTGATGCCGCGAACGGCAGGCGCTAGAGGACCTCCTTGTCGACGTAGTTCTCAGACTTGCCGGAGAGCGCCGCATCGAAGGCTGCGACGAGCGGGTGCTTGTGCCAGAGATGCTTGTCCTCGGTGAGCTGCCACGCGAGGATCTGGAACACGGGGAGCGCCGCGATGGGTGCGATGAGCTCGTCTCCGCACGGCTCGAGGCGGATATCCGACTCCAGGTCGGGGCAGTCGGTGATGACGAAGACGCGATCGGTCACGAGGCGCGTCGCCGCGAGGATCTCCTTCGAGCGCGCCCACGACTTCTCGCCCACGGCGATGAGGAAGATCGTGTAGTCGGGGGAGAGCTGCAGGTTGGGGCCGTGGAGATACTCCTCGAGCTCGTAGGCGACGGCGGGGATCTGCAGGCATTCGCCAAACTTGAGCGCGCCCTCGCATGCCACGCCCAGATTGGTCGCGGCACCGATGAGGAAGACGCGCTCCATGGTCGAGAGCTCCTTGTAGCGCGCGGCGAGCATGGCGGGCACCTGCGCGGCCACCGATTCGAACTGGCCGAGCGCGGCGACAAGGTCGGCGCTCATGGCGGCGGTGTCGAGCCTGCCCTCGCGCGCAGCCACGCCGGCGCCGAAGAGCATGAGGAAGGTCGCGAACGAGGTGACGCCCTTGGTGACGTAGCCCACGAGCTCCTCGCCCACGCCGTAGGCCACGAGCACATCGGCGGCGTCCTTGAAGTCGCTCGCGGGATCTCCCGTCACGCCGATGGCGGTGCGTCCCGCCTCGCGGATAAGCGCGAGCGCGGCAAGCGCATTGGTGGAGTAGCCGCTCTGCGACACCACGAAGCAGAACTCGTCGTCGGGCAGCTCGTGCTCGTAGGTGCAGAACGTGTAGGGCTCGGTGACGATGACCTCGCGGCCGAGCACGCGGCGCAGATACGGGCGCGCGATGAGCGAGGCGTTGCGCGACGATCCGCATGCGACGATGCGGACCCTCTTGTAATCGCCCGCCGCGAAGGCGTCTACGAGGGGCTGCGCACAGCCGCCCTCGATCTGTGCCCGCACGATGGACGGGGTCTCGTGCACGTAATCCACCATGGTCGGTCTGGACATTGCGGTGCTCCGTTCTCTTATAATCCCAGGCCTTCTCGGTTTTTCCTTCTCAAACGTCCTCGCCGCAAAGCGCGCGGCTGCGGATTGTTTGCGAAGGAAAACCGAGAAGGCCGATGTTCCTAAGCGAACAGGGAGGCGGCGCCCAGGACGCCGGAGCTCTCCTTCAAGTCCGTGATCTTAACGGCTGTGCGCTGCCCCTCGTAGACCTCCGCGACGAGGCGCTCGTTGAGGACGTCCTCGTAGGGTTTCATACTCTTCGCAACGCCGCCGCCTATGACGATGACGTCGGGGCAGTAGAGGTACACGTACTGGTTGAGGGCGCTCGCGAGCATGTCGATATACCAGTCGACGATCGAGCGCGCCTCCGCATCGCCTGCGGCTGCACGCTCGAACATCTCCTTGTTCGAGACATCTGCTCCCAAACGGTCGTGCACAAAGGTCTGAAGCGACGTGCCCGAGCAGGTCGACTCGAAGCAACCCTGCATGCCGCAGTAGCACGGCTCGGCATCGAGGCATGCATATTCGCCGCCCGTGCGCACCTTCACATGGCCCGCCAGGTGGATGAACGGCTCGCCGCCGAAGGGGCGCCCGTCCTCGCAGAGGCCGACGCCCACGCCCGTGCCCAGGGTGAGCGTGAGCACGCGCGAGAAGCCCTTGCCGGCGCCGGCGCGCGCCTCGGCGAGGCAGATGAGGCGCGCATCGTTGTCAACGCGCACGGGAAGGCCGAGCGCGGCCTCGATTTTCTCGGCGAGCGGATAGCCGTGCACGAGGAAGGGCACGAAGGAGCTCATGCCGTCGATGGAGCCGTCCGCAAAGACATAGCTGCCGATGGAGATGCCCGCGGCGCGGGGAGCGCCCGCCTGGGCCGAGAGCTCCTCGACGGCGCGCGCGATGCTCGCAAGGAATTCCTGCTCGGAGTCGCGGATGGTGGGGAAGTCGCAGGAGGCGACAACCTCGTTCGCCATGAGGTCGACGATGCCCGCCTTGACGTTGGTGCCGCCGATGTCGATGCCCGCAACCAGGTCGCGCGCACTCATAGGACGATCCACCCCTCGTCGTAGAAGAAGCCCGGCTCGATGCCGTTGACCACGGCCACCTGGTAGGAGAGGAGCTGGAAGTAGAGCGCGGCCACGATCATGGGCCAGCCGCCCTCAAGGCCGAAGGAAGGGATCTCGAACTTGGCGCCGCCCGGCATCGTCGAGCCCTCGGGGCCAAAATAGAGCGAGTTGGGCACGGCCTGGTTGACCTTTTCCCAGATTATGGCCGAGCGCGCGTCGGGCTGCACGTCGAAGAGCACGGGGCAGGTCACCGACTTCACGATGGCGTGGCTGCGGATGATCTCCATGGGTCCATGGAAGAAGTTGTCGATGCTCATGATGTTGGCGGGCGTCTTGGCCGTCTCCTCGAGCCAGAGCGAGGCGCTGCGCATCATGTTGATGCCGAAGCTGCGGCTGACGAGGTAGAAGCTGTGGGCATCGGCCAGGAAGGGTACGGCCTCGAGCTGTGCGAGGATGTTCTCCTTGTTCTGCTCCATCCAGGCGAACGCGGCCTTGAGGTTGGCGATGAGCTCCTCTGACGGGCGCGCGCGGCCATCCATCATCTCCACGAGCAGAAGGCCCGTGAGCGCCATGGTGGAGTAGGCCTTGATGCAGACGATATCGTCGTAGCTTGAGATGTCATGCAGCATATACGTGCTGCTCTTTGCCATGGTGGAGTCGGGCGTCATGGTGATGGAGAGCGTGGTGTAGCCCTGCTCTTTGCACCAGACGGCAAAGTCGGCCACCTCGCGGCTCTCGCCCGAGCGTGACATCAGCACGTAGAGGGCGCTTCTGCGCATACGCTCGGGATGGCGGATGAGGTCGCCCGTCTCCTCGAGGCTGACGTTGCGGTATCCGCGGTCGCGCAGCTCCTCATAGGCGGGCATGAGCGAATAGAACGCGCTTCCCATGGAGGTGAGCACGATCTCGCCCGAGAGCGCCATCACGCGCGCGAGGTCTCGTAGCTGGTCGAGCTTGTCGCCTGTAAGGTCGTCGAGCACGCGCTCGAGCTCGGCGGGCTGCTCGTAGATGTTCTTGAGAATGGGGTTCATCTCGGCCATGCGGACTCCTTTCGCGCGGGCGAATATCGGTTTAATAGTATGCGTAACTTGTCTACTTCTGCGCGAGTCCGGCGAGAAATCGATAATCGGTTAAGTGAGTGGCGTCCGACCGCGAAACCACCTGCCCCGTTTGGCGCATGGCTCTCGCGCTGCGCGTGAATATGGCTCAAAATGGTATAGAACCATGCTTTGGTTGTGTAATGTTTCCTACGGACGCGAGGAGAATGACATGGGCCATTTCATCGAGGGAGTCGTCACCGAGATCTGCACGCCGTTCAAGAAGGACGGCTCGATCGACTGGGAGTACCTGCACGATATGATCGGCTGGCAGATCGACTGCGGCGTCAAGGCGTTCTTCGTCAACGGCTATGCCGGCGAATGCCATGAGCTCACCTTCGAGGAGAAGCTCGCCGTGGTCGCGGCCGTCTACGAGGTGGCCAACCCGCGCGGCGCCATGATCATGTCGTGCAGCTTCGAGAACAGCGTCGAGCTCAACAAGAAGCTCATCGCCGCCTACGAGGAGCAGGGCATGTCCGACTGCTATTGCATCACGGCGCCCCCGTTCTTCAAGTTCTCGCAGGCCGCGCTCTACGATTGGTCGGCCGAGCTCATCGACTTCGCCAAGCGCCCCGTCTACATCTACAACTGCGT
>CAMNAH010000099.1 GCA_946530775.1 uncultured Coriobacteriales bacterium | reverse complement strand
AGAACTCCTTGATGGAGGCCACGATCGGGCGGATGTTGATGAGCGACTGCGGGGTGATGTCGTCGGCGTCCTGGGAGGCCATGCGCTCGCGCACGACGCGCTCCATGCGGCTCATGCCGATGCGGAACTGGTTCTGGACGAGCTCGCCCACGGTGCGGACGCGGCGGTTGCCGAAGTGGTCGATGTCGTCGACGCGCTTGGTCTCATCGCCCTCGGCGAGCGCGATGAGGTAGCGCAGCGCCTCGATGATGTCCTGCTCGCAGAGCACCTTGCAGTCGGGCTCGACGGAGATGCCGAGCTTCTTGTTGATCTTGTAGCGGCCCACGCGGGCGAGATCGTAGCGCTGCTCGTTGAAGAACAGGCCGTCGAGCAGCGAGCGGGCGGACTCCACGGTGGGAGGCTCGCCGGGGCGCTGGCGGCGGTAGATCTCGATGAGGGCGTCCTCGCGCGTGGTGGCAACGTCACGCTCGAGGGTGTTGCGGACGACGTCGGAGCTGCCGAGCAGCGCCACGATGTCGTTGTCGCTCTCGGCGATGCCGAGGGCGCGCAGCAGAAGCGTTGCCGACTGACGGCGCTTGCGGTCGATGGAGACCACGAGGTGGCCGCGCTTATCGATCTCGAACTCGAGCCAAGCGCCGCGTGCGGGGATGAACTGCACGTGGTAGGTCATGATGCCGTTATCGGGCTCGGCGGAGAAGTACACGCCGGGCGAGCGGACGAGCTGCGAGACAACGACGCGCTCGGTGCCGTTAATCACGAAGGTGCCGCGCTCGGTCATGAGCGGGAAGTCGCCCATGAAGACGAGCTGCTCCTTGATCTCGCCGGTCTCGCGGTTGGTGAAGCGGACCTCGACGAGCAGGGGCACCTGGTAGGAGATGTCCTTGGCGCGGCACTCCGCGATGGTGTGCGCGGGCTCGCCGAACTGGTGCTCGCCGAAGGTGACCTCCATCGTGCCGGCCGAATTCTGGATGGGCGAGAACTCGGCGAACGTCTCTGCGAGGCCCTCGGTCTGGAAACGCTCGAAGGACTCCTTCTGCACCTCGATGAGGTTGGGGAGCTCCATCGACGGGAGGATCTTCCCGAAGCTCTTGCGCTCACGCAAAACTTGCTGTTTAGTAGTGGAAGTGTTTGCAGTTGCCACCTGACTTTTCCTCCTTAAACAGGCAAAATGGTGGAATTATCGCAAATGATAATTTTAGACGAGCGCAAACCGTTCATCAAGAACAGCCTTGACTTTATTAGAGAAATCCGATAGATTGTCGTATTTGCGCAGGAAAGCGCAACGATCCTTTTGACCATATGTGAAGAAACTGTGATACGCAGGCTGGATACGCCTGCCGTTTCGCCCTACGCAGGCAGCAAACTCGCCATCCCTCCCCGCCTTTTGAGACAAATTCCCGGCAGGATTTGTCTCAAAAGGCGGATATGGGCAGCGCTGGGGCTCTCTCGGCGCACAAAAAAGAGGCCGGGAGCATGTCCCGGCCTCGGAAGTGCAAAGCGTCAAGCAAAAACTACTTGAGGGTGACGGCGGCGCCGGCCTCCTCGAGCTGCTTCTTGGCGGCCTCGGCGTCGTCCTTCTTGGCGCCCTCGAGAACTGCCTTGGGGGCAGACTCGACGAGCTCCTTGGCCTCCTTGAGGCCGAGGGAGGTGAGGGAGCGGACAACCTTGATGACGGCGATCTTGTTCTCGCCGAAGCCCTCGAGCACGACGTCGAAGTTGGTCTTCTCCTCCTCGGGCTCAGCAGCGGCGGCAGCGGGGCCAGCAGCGGCAACGGCGACGGGGGCGGCGGCGGACACGCCGAAGGTGTCCTCGATAGCGTGAACGAGCTCGGAGGCCTCGAGAAGGGTCATCTCCTTGAGGGCGTCAACAATCTCAGCAGCGGTAAGCTTAGCCATGATTCATTTCCTTTCGGTCCCATGCGGCTGTGCATGGATGCTTGTATGGTCGCGAGGCGCGGGCGCGCCTCAGGTTCGCGGCACGATGCCGCATGGTGCTGCTATGCAGCGTTCTGCTGCTCGGCAGCAGCATTGATGGTGCGGGCGAGACCAGCGGGGATCTCGTTGATGCCCACGGCGATGCCACGGGCGAAGCCGCTGATAAGACCGGCGATCTGACCCATGAGCTGCTCGCGGTTGGGCAGGTCGGCATAGGCCTTGGCCTCATCGGCAGTAAGGGCGTTGCCATCGGCGATGCCGCCGACGAACTGGACCTTCTTGAGCTTCTCGGAAGCGGTCTTGATGACCTTGGCGGGCTCCACGGGGTCGTTGGCGTAGAACACGTAGGCGCAGGTGCCCTCGAGGTTGTCGAGCTCGGGGAGCTCCTTCTCCTTGAGTGCGATCTTGACGATCGTGTTCTTGTAGACCTTCATCTCTGCGCCGGCCTCGCGGAGGTTGCGGCGGAACTCCTGGGTCTCCTTGACGGTGAGACCGCGGTAGTCGATGACGAACATACCCTGGGACGCGTCGATCGAGTTGTTGACCTTCTCGAGCATCTCGTACTTGGACTGTGCTGGCATGAAAACACCTCCTTCTTGCGCTACTCGGGCACGCAACCGCCGACGCGGGCGGGCCTTCGCAACACATGAAAAGGCCCCGCTTGTGGCGTTGCCAAAGCGGGGTCCTCGAGGATGCAAGTATCTTCAAGGCCACCTCGGCAGGCGGGAAGCTTCCCTTTAAGCCCCTGGGGGCACCGGCTGTCTTTGGCAGCGGTCGTGCTGGTGGAACGAACACTCATTGTGGCACTGCGCTCATATCGCGTCAAGCGCAGTGCCGCAGATAAGTCAGATGGAACTAGTCCTCCATGAACGCGCGGGTGCGCAGAGGATCGATCTTGATGCCAGGGCCCATGGTGGTGGACACGGCAACGCTCTTGACGTAGCGGCCCTTAGCAGTGGAGGGCTTCACGCGAATGAGCTCGGTGAGCAGCGCGCCGTAGTTCTCGACGAGCTTCTCCACGGGGAAGGACGCCTTGCCCAGGGGCACATGGCAGATGCCGTAACGGTCGGCGCGGTACTCCACGCGGCCGGCTTTGAGCTCGCCCACCATCTTGGCAACGTCCATGGTGACGGTGCCGAGCTTGGGGTTGGGCATGAGACCGCGGGGGCCGAGGATACGGCCGATCTTGCCGACCTTGCCCATCATGTTGGGCGTGGCGATGGCGGCGTCGAACTCGATGTTGCCCTTCTGGATCTCGGCGATGAGCTCGTCGGAGCCGATGACATCGGCGCCGGCAGCCTCGGCCTCGGCGGCCTTGGCGCCCTCGGCGAAGACGGCAACGCGCACGGTCTTGCCGGTGCCGTGGGGCAGCGAGATGGAGCCGCGGACGTTCTGGTCGGCCTTACGGGTGTCGACGCCCAGGCGGATGGACGCCTCGACCGTCTCGTCGAAGTTGGCCTTGGCCAGCTCCTTGGCAAGCTCCATGGCAGCCTTGGGGCTGTAGAGCTTGGAGCGGTCGATCTGGGACGCGAGCTGGTTGTACTTCTTTCCGTGCTTCGGCATTGTGACCTCCTACATGGTCTTATGTGGTTTACGGGCGCTTGCCCTCCCACGCTTCCTAAAGCCCCTGCCGTGGGGCGGATTACCTGATTTACTCCTCGACGGTGACGCCCATGGAGCGAGCGGTGCCGGCGACGATCTTCTTGGCGGCCTCGATGTCGTTGGCATTGAGGTCGGGCATCTTCATCTCGGCGATGCTGGTGAGCTGCTCCTGGGTGAGCTTGCCGATCTTATCGCGCTGGGGAACGCCCGAGCCGTGCTCGACGCCGAGGGCCTTCTTGATGAGCTGGGCCGCGGGAGGCGTCTTGCAGATGAAGTCGAACGAGCGGTCCTCGTAGACCGAGATCTCGACGGGGATGATGTAACCGGCCTTGTCCTGCGTGGCGGCGTTGAACGCCTGGCAGAACTGCATGATGTTGACCTGGGCGGCACCGAGCGCGGGACCGACGGGAGGCGCGGGGTTGGCGGCGCCTGCGGGGATCTGGAGCTTGATAACGCGCGTGACCTTCTTCTTGGCCATGTCGAACCTCCTGAATGGAACCTTTCCTACTATCTAAGTCCAGGCCCGAGAAGCAATCCTCACCGATTACGGGCCGGCGTGTGCTTGCTAGCTGATGAGCGAGATCTGGTCGAGCGTGAGCTCCACCGGGGTCTCGCGGCCGAAGATCGTGAGCATGACCTTGACCTTGCCCGCATCGGCGTTGACCTCCGACACGGTTCCGTCGAAATCTGCCAGCGGGCCCGAAAGCACGCGGACGGCCTGGCCGACCTCGATGTTGGTGGCGGTGCGCTTGGGGAGCTGGCCCGCCTTGGAGCTGCGGCGCATGATCTTGTCGAACTCGTCGCGACGCAGGGGCGTGGGCTTTCCATCGATGCCCACGAATCCGGTGACGCCGGGCGTGTTGCGCACGACGGCCCAGATGTTATCGTCGATCTCCATGCGCACGAGCACATAGCCGGGGAAGACCTTGGCCTCCTTGGTCTTGCGCTCGCCGCCATCCTTGACCTCGGTGACTTCCTCGGTGGGAATCTGGATGTCGACGACGGAGTTCTCGAGACCATAGGCCTCAATGCGGTGCTCGAGATCGGTCTTGACCTTGTTCTCGTAGCCCGAATAGGTGTGGATGACGTACCAACGCTTTGCCATGGCTAGCCCCTCAGTCCCGTGAAGCCGACGAGAAGCGCCACGATGCCGGTGTCGACGGCCCAGATGACCACGCCGAAGACAACGAGCATGACGAGGACGGCAACGGTGTAGCTGTTGCGCTCCTCGGCGCTGGGCCACGTGACGCGCTTGAGCTCGA
>CAMNAH010000098.1 GCA_946530775.1 uncultured Coriobacteriales bacterium | reverse complement strand
GCGTCCTCGACCCCGTCAAGGTCACCCGCACCACGCTCCAGAACGCTGCCTCCGTCGCGAGCCTGATCCTCATCACCGAGGCCACGGTTACCGACGAGCACAAGGACACCTCCATCGAGGAGGCCATCTCCCGTGCGGCTGCTGCCGGCGGCCAGGGCGGCGGCATGTACTAAAGACGCGTGTGGGGTCGAGCACCTCACATCGAATGTTCTCGAAAGGCGGGCACTTCGGTGCCCGCCTTTTTTGATGCAGCCAAGCGGATTCGCTGCATTGGCCGCGGTATATCAAGTAAGAAGGTTATCTTTCGGTACACTTCTGTTCCGATAGTGACTAAACCAACCGAGCTACCAGCGGCTTTTCAAAAACGGCGCATTTCTCAGCAAAGAAATGTGACGTTTGTTGAGTAACTGAACAAAAGCAGGCAGATGCCTTCGAGCAAAACATGTCTCCTTGCTGGAGGAGATGCCCGTCCTTCCTGCTTGTGCCATACTAGAAGGGTTAGAAAGGGGAAGCAGTGGCCAACGAAGAAGAGCGCGATTTTCTCGACGAGCTCATCGACCTGCAGAGCGATTGGCGGGCGCTCTCCAACCCGTTCGGCGATATCGCCGACAGCCTTATGGAGGACCCCGAGAAGAAGAAGGTCTGGACGCCCTCCGACTACAAGGAGGTTCCCACCGCGAACGCGGTCAAGTGCGCGTCCGTCTCGACCCAGGACTTCACGCTCTGCACGCGCTGCATGGACGTGTGCCCCACCGACGCCATCACCATCGAGAAGAAGGCCGTCAAGTTCAACGAGTCCTGCCGTAAGTGCGGTCTCTGCTCGGCCGTCTGCCCCACCGATGCCATCTTCCTGCGCACCCGCCTTCCCAAGAACCTCTATGAGATGGTCGCGCGCAAGGCCTCGGCATACAAGCAGTGCTACATCACCTGCACGCGCGCGCTGAAGCGCCTACCCAAGGGCAACGAAGTGGTGCTCGCCTGCGTGGGCCTCATCCCGCGCGACGTGTGGTTCTCGCTGCTGGCCGACTACAACAACATCAGCGTCTACCTGCCCGTGGGCATCTGCGACAAGTGCCGCACCACCACCGGCGAGGAGATGCTCTCGGAAGAGATCGCCGCTGCCGAGGAGTGGGCCGATGCCTCCGTGGGCCTCGAGGTCGACGAGGCCGAGCTCAACCACGAGTACACCCGCGCCTACAAGCGCAGCCAGTTCGTGAGCAGTGCCATGCATGCGGGCGAGCGCCTGATGACGGGCGTCAACCCCGCGCTCGCCGGCGCCAAGGCCATCGCGGCCAAGATCCAGGACCACACCAAGCGCATGAACGAGCTCACCGCCACGCTCGAGAACGCCGTGGGCGCCCGCACGGCCTCCAACAAGCAGCGCCAGCTCACGGCACGTCGCAAGCTCATGCTCGAGGCGCTCCAGCGCACGCCCAGCCTGGCGGACTGCATCACCGGGCTCGAGGTGCCGTCGTGGGATTCCACGCTCTGCACCATGTGCGGCGACTGCGAGCTCGCCTGCTCCACGCACGCGCTCGCGCTCACCAAGCATGGCAACGTGCAGATCGAGAATGCCTACTGCTCCAACTGCGGGTTCTGCGCCGATGCCTGCCCCGAGCAGGCGCTCACCATGGTGCCGCTCGATGCGCACGACCTCGTGATTCCCGACCCGTACGCGGAGGAGATCGCCAAGAAGAAGGCCGAGGCCAAGGCGGAGGCCGACAAGCTCGTGGCCAAGGGCAAGAAGCAGCTCAAGAAGATGGGCGACGTGCTCGAGTCGCTCGATACGGATAAGTAGGAGATAGGTTCATGGCACTTTCGATCGGTATCGTGGGACTGCCCAACGTGGGCAAGTCCACCCTGTTCACGGCTCTCACCAAGAAGGGCGGCCTTGCGGCCAACTACCCCTTCGCGACCATCGATCCCAACGTGGGCATCGTCGACGTGCCCGATGCGCGCCTGCAGGTGCTCGCCGACATCGTGCATCCCGGTCGCATCGTGCCCGCCACGGTGGAGTTCGTCGACATCGCCGGCCTGGTGAAAGGCGCCAGCGAGGGCGAGGGCCTCGGCAACCAGTTCCTCGCCAACATCCGCGAGACCGATGCCATCTGCGAGGTCGTGCGGTTCTTCTCCGATCCCGACGTCATCCGCCACGAGAGCTCGACCGACCCCATGAGCGACATGGACACCATCCAGACCGAGCTCGTGCTGGCCGATCTGGGCACCATCGAGAAGGCCATCCCCAAGCTGGAGAAGGAGGCCAAGCGCGACAAGGCCAACCTCCCCAAGCTCGAGATCGCCAAGCGCCTCGAGGCATGGCTCAACGAGGGCAATCGCGCCGCCACGCTCGACATGACGCCCGAGGAGCGCGACGCCGCGCATGACCTGTTCCTGCTCACCATGAAGCCCATCCTCTACGTTGCCAACGTGGATGAGGATGCGCTGGGGGAGGAACTGCCCGCCATCGACGGCGCCGAGGTCGTGCCCATCAGCGCCAAGGTCGAGAGCGAGCTCATCGACCTCGAGCCCGAGGAGGCTGCGGAGTTCCTCGCCGATCTGGGCCTCGAGCACAGCGGTCTCGAGACGCTCGCGCAGGCGGCCTACAAGCTGCTGGGCCTGCAGAGCTACTTCACGGCGGGCGAGATGGAGGTCAAGGCGTGGACCGTGCCCGTGGGCGCCAAGGCCCCGCAGGCGGCAGGCGTGATTCACTCCGATTTCGAGCGCGGCTTCATCAAGGCGCAGGTCTGCTCGTACGAGGACTACGTGGAGCTGGGCGGCGAGGCAGGCTGCCGCAACGCCGGCAAGCTCCGCATGGAGGGCAAGGATTACGTCGTGCAGGACGGCGACGTGATGCACTTCATGTTCAACGTGTAGCGGAACGCTTCAACGGCAAACCAAAAAGGCCCGCATCGTGCGGGCCTTTCTCATGTTCTGGCGTATTCCGGGCTTAGCCCTCGGAGGAAGCCTCTTCGGTACTCTCCGCGGGGGCAGCATCCTGGCCCAGCACCACGATGACGCTGTAGTCGCTGTCGTACTGGCCGGTGTTCTTCTCGGGCGTCACGGTGAGTCCGAGCGTCTGGATAACGCCCTTCGCGCGCGCGGCGCCAGTCGAGCCGCCGCTGTAGTACACGCGCGTGGTGTCGTGGTCGAAGTCATCGGCGTTGTCTGCCGTGGAATCGAAGCCCACGGCATCGAGCGTGTCGCACGTCTCGTAGGCAAGGCCCGAGACGCCCGAGCCGTTGAGCACGAGCACGTAGCCATCGAACTGGGCTTCAACCGTGCTGTAGTCCACCCTGCCCGAGTTGCCGTCCACGCCCACCGAGCCTGCGATGCCTGCGGTGAAGTCCTCATTATCGCTCTCATAGGGCGGCATGCCGGAGTTCACGCGGCCCATCATCTTGATCCAGGCCTGCTGATCGACCTCTTCGTACCAGATGTCATCGATGTACTCGGAGATGGTGGGAAGCTGGCCGGCATAGACGTCGTTGTCGGTGTCGAGGTCCTTCATGGCGAGCGCGAGGCTGACGATTTGGTCAACCGTGAGGTCGGTCACCACGCCGTCGGCCATTGCCGTGACCAGGCCGGGCAGCGAGGTCGCGGGCTGCGCGAGCACCTTTTTGATGATGGCGGCGATCACCATGCGCTGGTTGGCCGAGCGGTAGAAATCGCCGCCGCCGTACTCGTCATAGGCGTGGCGGCTGCGGCACAGGCCCAGCGCGTCGCCGCCGCAGAGCGTCTGGGTGCCGGCGGGCAGGTCGATGCCGGCGTTCTCCCAGTCGGAAACAGCCACGGGCAGCGTGACCTCGACGCCGCCGACCATATCGACGATGTTGATGAACTGCTCGAAGTCGATCTCGGCGTAGTGCGAGATGTTGATGCCCGCAAGCTTGGAAACCACCTCGACCATGTGGGCGGCGCCACCGTCCGAATAGACGCTGTTGATCTTGCCTTTGGTGCCGTCTCCGTAATCGACCTCGGTGTCGCGGGGAATCGAGACGAGCGTGACCTTGTGGTTCTGGGTGTCGATGCGCGCGAGGATGATGGAGTCGGCGCGGAAGTTGCCCTCGAACGCACCCCACTCCTCGGTGCGGTCATTGTCCTTGTCCACGCCGAGCAGCAGCATGTAGAAGGGCTCGTCCAGCCTGGAGTGCACGAGAACCTGCTGCATCCTGGGGTCGATGCCCGCAGAGAGGCGGCTGTTCACGTTGAAGAAGAACCAAGCGAACGCTCCGCCGCCTGCTGCGAGCAGGATGAGCAGAGCGATGAGGATCTTCTTGCCGATGCCCGAGCGCTTCTGGGCGGTGCGCTGACGTGCATACTGATCGGCCGCGCCCTCCGCGCGGGAGGCTGCATGCTGGGGCGTGCCCGCGTGACGTGCGGCTCGGTTGGAGCTCATGCGCTTGCCGGCAGCTGCACGGGTGCCTTCTGTTGAGGTGTAGGTTCGCCGCTCTGCGGCTGCGGAATATCGAGCTTGCTCTTCCGCCGTCATGCGCTTATGTGCTTCGCGTCGTGCCACGATTCTCCTTCGTTTGGCGCGAGGTAAAAAGCTCGCTAACACACTAATTCTACTCCTTATGTGGCTTTATCATAGCTTTTGCAAAAGATGTGCACGTTTTAGCGTGCTTTTGAAAGGATTTCAGATGGCAGGACGTCCCCAGCAGTTCGTAGCGGTGCTCGATTTTGGCGCGCAATACGGCCAGCTCATCGCACGCCGCGTGCGCGATCTCCACGTGTATTCCGAGCTTGTGCCCTGCGATATCGCGGCTGACGAGCTTGCCGCGATGGCTCCCTCCGCGGTTATCCTCTCGGG
>CAMNAH010000097.1 GCA_946530775.1 uncultured Coriobacteriales bacterium | reverse complement strand
CCCTTCGAGTTCGAAAGCCGCATCATCGGCCTCTTCGGCCACAGGTGGGCCCTGGCGATGGCCGGCTCCTCGCCCGAAGACTGCAACGCCATGACCATCGAGTGGGGCGGCGTGGGCATGATCTGGGGCAAGCCCGCCGCCACGGTCTATATCCGCGAGTCGCGCTACACCAAGGTCTTCATCGACGCCAACGACACCTTCGCCGTGGCGTTTCTGCCCGAGGAGCTGCATGACAAGCACAAGGTGTTCGGCACCATGAGCGGCCGCGACGTCAACAAGACCGAGCTCACGGGCCTCACCCCCATCATGGTGGAGAACACGCCCATCTACGAGGAGTCGGACATCGTGCTCATCTGCCGCAAGGCCTACGCCGACGTGCTGGAGCCCGAGCACTACATCGACCAGGAGGCACGCCGCCGCTATTACGGCCACCCTGCCACCGAAGGCGACGAGCACACCATGTACATCGGCTACATCGAGAAGATCCTGCGCAAGGAGTAGCTGCGTAGAGAGCATGCATTTCCCCTCGATAGCGCGGCCGTGGCGTATACTTCTTGATGGCCGAAATTCGATCGAAGGGAAGACCATGTCGCTTGAGAAAACCCCTGCAGAGACCTGCGTGCTCGTAACCGGCGGCGCCGGCTTCATCGGCAGCCACACCGTGGTTGAACTGCTCAATCGCGGCTACCAGGTAGTCATCGTCGACGACCTCTCCAACGCCAACGAGAAGGTCCTCGACCGTATCGCGCAGATCGTGGGCGACGAGGCCGCCGAGCGCATGTCGTTCGTCCGCGCCGACGTGGCCGACCGCGAGGCCCTCGAGATCGTCTTCGACACCTTCGATATCGACCGCGTGATCCACTTCGCCGGCTTCAAGGCCGTGGGCGAGAGCGTGGCCAAGCCCATCGAGTACTACTCCAACAACCTGGGCAGCACCCTCACGCTTGTCGACGTGATGCGCAGCTACGGCTGCAAGGACATCATCTTCTCGAGCTCGGCCACCGTCTACGGCGACCCCGACGCGCTGCCGCTCACCGAGGAGAGCCCCAAGAAGATGGCCACCAACCCCTACGGTTGGACCAAGTGGATGATCGAGCAGATCCTCATGGACGTGGCCAAGGCCGACCCCGAGTGGAACGTCGTGCTGCTGCGCTACTTCAACCCCATCGGCGCGCATGAGAGCGGCCTTATCGGCGAGGATCCCAAGGGCATCCCCAACAACCTGCTCCCCTACGTGGCGCAGGTGGCCGTGGGCAAGCGCGACTGCGTGCACGTCTTCGGCAACGACTACGACACCCCCGACGGCACCGGCGTGCGCGACTACATCCACGTGGTCGACCTCGCCACGGGCCATGTGGCGGCGCTCGCCTGGATGAACGGCAAGACCGGATGCGAGATCTTCAACCTGGGCACCGGCACGGGAACCTCCGTGCTCGAGATCATCAAGGCCTTCTCCGCTGCCTGCGGCCGCGACCTGCCCTATGTGATCGAGCCGCGCCGCGCGGGCGACGTGACCGCCAACTGGGCCGACTGCACCAAGGCGCGCGAGCTCATGGGCTGGGAGGCCACCCGCAACATCGCCGACATGTGCCGCGACAGCTGGAACTGGCAGTCGCATAACCCCAACGGCTACGAAGGCTAACCGTGGGCGGCGAGCAGTTCATCGCATATCTTGCCGAGCGGCGCACCCAGGTCGAGGCCTGGATCGCCGCGCACGCATGGGAGCGCGCAATCGACGCGCCCGCCGACCTGGACGGGTTTCTCTACGGGCCGCTCGCGCACTATAACGCGGGCGGCGGCAAGCGCGTGCGCCCCGTGCTGGCGCTTTTGGGCTGCGAGGCCGTAGGCGCCCCCGCCGAGCGCGCGCTCGCAGCGGGCTGCGCCATCGAGCTCTTCCAGAGCGCCGCGCTTATCCACGACGACATCGCCGACGAGGGCGAGCTGCGCCGCGGCGAGCCGTGCCTGCACATCTCGCAGGGCATAGGCCCCGCCATCAACGTGGGCGATGCCGCGCTGGTGCAGGCCAGCGACGCCATCCTGGAGGACGCGGCACTCGACGCCGAGACGCGCCTCGCCGTGCTGCGCGAGTTCATCGCCATGGAGCGGCGCACGCTCGAGGGCCAGGCGCTCGACCTCTGCTGGGTGCGCGACAGCCGCTGGGATCTCGCGCCGAGCGACTACCTCGCCATGGCCACGCTCAAGACGGCGCACTACTCGTGCGCGTCTCCCCTGGTCATCGGCGCAATTTGCGGCGGCGGCTCCACGGAGCAGGTCGAGGCGCTGCGCGCCTTCGGCCTCGATGCGGGGCTCGCGTTCCAGATCCAGGACGACCTGCTCAACCTGGTAGGAGACGCCGCCAAACAGGGCAAGGACTTCAGAACCGACATCACCGAGGGCAAGCGCACGCTCGCCGCCCTCTATGCGCTCTCCCATCTCGAGGGCGCATGCCGCGAGCGGCTGCTCGCGCTCATCTCGTCGGGCACCGCCGATGAGGGCGACCTCGCCGAGGCCGTCTCGCTCATGGACAAGGCCGGCGCGCTCGACCATGCGCGCGACGAGGCGCAGATGCTCGTCGATCGCGCCATCGGCGGGCTCGAGCGTGCGCGCATAGCGCCCCAAGCGCGCGAGACGCTCGCCTCTATGGCACACTATTTCGTAGAACGCGCAGGATAGCGACAGGACAAGGACAGGTATGGAACCCATCGCCGAGGGCAGCACCGGTGTTGCCGTAGAAGATATCCAGGAACGACTCGCCAATCTCGGGTACGAGATCGATGCCGCCGAGCGCGAGGGCAGCGCCTTCGGGCCGTCCACCGCACGCTGCGTCGCGAAGTTCCGCATCGAGCACGACCTGCCGCTCGGCTCCTCGATCGACGCTCCCACGTGGGCGGCGCTCGTCGACGAGGGATACAACCTGGGCGACCGCACGCTCTACCTGCGTCTTCCCAACTTCCATGGGCGCGACGTGCGCCAGCTGCAGGAGCGCCTCAACATCCTGGGCTTCTCGTGCGGCGACACGGATGGCTATTACGGCGTGCACACCGAGGCCGCGCTCAAGCTCTTCCAGGAGAGCGTAGGCCTGCTCGGCGACGGCCTGGCCTTTCAGGAGACCTACGACGCCATCGAGCGCCTGCGCCACGTGTGGGCCGGCAAGCCCGCCAACGGCCCGCATCCCATGGGCGGCATAGGCTTCGCGCGCGCCGCGAACGTGCTCGAATCCAACCGTATCTCCATCACGGGCGAGGATCCCATCGCCCGCAACGTTGCCGCACGCGCCTGGAACCTCGCCGGCGCCACCACCGAGAAGAGCGGCCTCGACCTGATCGACTCCGCCGACAAGGCGCCCGCGGGCACCTCCGCCGTGCTGGTGCTCTCGTCCACGCCGCCCGCCAAGGGCAACCGCATCTCCACCGTGCTCATGGACGACCTCGACACGCTCCCCCGCCGCCTGCGCGCCGCCATCGAGAGCTCGCGCATCAAGCCGCCGGTGGTGCGTCTGTCGCTGCCCGAGACGGGCAACGCGAGCTTCACCGTGAGCGATGCGCAGACGTTCGCCGTGGTGCTGCTCGACGCCATCTGCAGCACGTTCGTGGATTAGGGCGCTTTCCGGGAACCGCATGGGCACACTGCTCGACAAGATCCGCTCGGCCAAGCGCGGCTGGGTTGTCGCGCTCGTGCTCTGGGTGCTCTTCATCTGGGGAAACTCGCTTGTACCGGGAGACGCATCGTCCGAGGAGAGCGGGTTTATCCTCGAGCTGCTCGCGCCCCTCATCCGCGCCCTCGGCGTGACCGACATGGACGCCGCGCACACGGTTCTGCGCAAGTGCGGGCATTTCTCGGAATACCTCGTGCTGGCCGTGCTCGCTGTGCGGGCATTCGGCTTTGACGTGTTTCCGCTGGTAGTTGCCATAGGAGTGGCCGTGCCCTGCATCGACGAGACCATCCAGCGCTTCGTGCCCGGACGCTGCGGCGCCGTGGGAGACGTGCTCATCGACATGGCGGGGTTCGCCACGGGCGCGCTGATCTGCTGGCTTGTGGGCAGAAACAAGAAGAACCCGGCATCCAAAGAATAATGTCGGCACCCTTTGCAAAATGGATCATTTCCCTCGATTCGGAGTAGCGTTATCACTTCTTCGGCTATAAGTTAGAAGAGACTAACCATCTTCGTGGTTGCTGCCGTGTTCTGGGCGTTCTCATACTCCGCCACAGGCAGCATCGAGGACAGCGTGATCTACTCCATCGGATCTGCGCTCGAGCCCGTGAGCCGCTTCTTCGGCATGGGCTGGAAGCTCTTCATGGCATTCCATGTTGCATCGCTCGTGATGTAAAGCGAACGGATTCACGCGCGAACGCAAGCGGGCCGCCCGAAAGGACGGCCCGCATCGCATTCATGGCTGGGGTAGTAGGATTCGAACCCACATACTCGGCACCAAAAACCGATGTCCTAACCATTGGACGATACCCCAGTGCAGCAACGATTGTAGCAGACGCCGCACATATGCGGCGTGTGACAAGTGCGTAGACGCATCTTTGTCGGCCGGTCATGCAAACCCATGCGGTATCATCGATATGCCGCCGTTTTGAACTCCAGTCGCACCCGGGCGGATTGTCGTAATCGCTATTTCCGGGAGGCGGTCAATGCCCATCAATGCGATCATCCTCGCTGCAGGCGAGGGCACACGCATGAAGTCATCCCATCCTAAGGTCGTCCACAAGCTGCTGGGAAAGCCCCTCATCTGGTGGCCTGTCCACGCTGCCCGCGAGGCCGGCGCCGAGCGCATCATCGTGGTCGTGGGCCACGGCGCCGACG
>CAMNAH010000096.1 GCA_946530775.1 uncultured Coriobacteriales bacterium | reverse complement strand
CAGCACGTTGGTATCGAAGAAGGCGTTAATCATATTTGCTCGCAATCATGTCCTTCATCTCATCGTCCAGCCACATGCCAGAACAGCAACCACCGAAAGATAAGCGCCTAACAAAGAAAGCCCCACGGGAACTGAGACCCTGCAGCCTACAATAGCAGCGGAAAGGAGCTCCCATGAGCGATGCAACCATCACCTGCCCGAGCTGCGGCTCGGACGACGTCGAGTTCAACGCCAAACGCAACATGTACATCTGCTGGGCCTGCGGCCAGCGCTTCTCGCTTGCCCCCGCGGCGCCCGCAACACCCGGCGCACCTGCGCAAACCGCGCGCGCCAAGACCCCGCTCAACATCTTCATGAGCTACGGCCACACCGAGGAGCCCATCGTGCGCCGCATCAAGGAGCGCCTCGAGGCGCGCGGCCACACCGTGTGGTACGACGCGAGCGAGATCAAGGTGGGCGACGAGTGGCGCGACAAGATCGCCCAGGGCGTGGCCTCCTCCAACGGCGTCATCGCCTGCCTTTCCAAGCACGCGTTCCGCGACGGCGGCGTGTGCCACGACGAGGTCGACATCGCCATCGGCGTGCGCGGCGGCAACATCAAGACCATCCTGCTCGACCCCGAGGGCGAGGTGCGCCCGCCCACCGCCATCAGCCACATCCAGTGGCTCGACATGGCGCTCTGGCACGAGAAGCTCGCCGCCGGCCCCGAGGTCTTCGACCCCTGGTTCGAGCGCTGCATGGCCGAGCTGATCCGCGTAGTCGAGAGCGACGAGAGCCTGCAGTTCCAGGGCGAGATCACCCGCATCTCCGAGCGCCTCACGGTCTTTGCCGACAACAGCCGCCGTGCCTACCTGCTGGCGCGCCCGTTCCAAGGCCGCGCATGGCTCGCCGAGCAGGTCGCAGCCTGGGTCGAGAGCCGCGACACCCCGCGCGTTTGCCTGGTCACGGGCGATGCGGGCGTGGGCAAGAGCGCCTTCGCAGCGCACCTCTCGCACTGGGGCTGGAAGCTCTACGGCCGCGTGGCCGCGTCGTTCTTCTGCGAGGCCGGGCGCGGCATCTACAACGACCCGCGCATCGTGATCCAAACCCTCGCATACCTCTTGGCCTGCCGCATCCCGCAGTACCGGACGCTGCTCGCCGCCGCGCTCGAGCGCAGGAACGATCTGGGCGCCATGAACGCCGACGATCTCTTCGCGCTGCTCATCGGCGACCCGCTCACCCACGCCATCGACGGCGGCCACGAGTGCATGCTCATCGTGGTCGACGGCATCGACGAGGCGGGCGACGCCGAGACAAACCCGCTGGCCGAGACTCTCGCGCGCTACGCGAACCGCCTGCCCGCCTGGATGAAGATCCTCGTGACCTCGCGCCGCGTTTCCGCAGCTACCGCGCCCTTTGGCACGGGTGTGGAGCACATCGACCTCTCGAGCTCGTCTGCGAACAACATGGGAGACGTGCGCGACTTCCTCGCCGCACGTCTCGAGCACACGCACGGCGCAGAGCCCGGCTTCGAGGCCGCCGTGGACACGCTCGCCAAGGCATCGGGCGGCATCTTCCTCTATGCCAGCCTCATGGCCGACGCCATCCTCAAGCACAACGTGACCCTCGCCGACGCGGCTATCACCTGCCCGCAGGGCCTCTCCGAGATGTTCTACCAGTGGTTCCGCTGGACCTTCCCCGACCTGCGCGAATATCGCGAGACGTTCCGCGAGGCCCTCGCGCTCATCGCCGCAGCGCCGGGCGGCGCGCTGCCCGTGACCGAGCTGCCCCTCATCTTTGGGTGGGACGGCAACACGCAGAACGACTTCCTGCGCCGCGTGGAGGTGTTCGTGCGCCGCATCGAGGACGACCGCGACGGCACCTCGATCGCCTTCGCGCACGCCTTCATCGCCGAGTGGCTGCAGAGCGCAGACGCCGGCGCCTACCAGAGCCTGCCCGATGTGGCCCGCTCGCTCATTATGCACCGCTGGCTCGAGATCGCCGAGCCCAGCTTCTGCCGCGCCCTCACCGAATACGAGACGCTGCACCTGCTCGACCTGCTCGAGCAGACGGACAAGGATGCCTACGCGGAATTCTGGAAGTCCAGAAGGCGTGTGAACGAGCTGAGCGGGAAAGCGGGAAAGATCTGCAACAGCATCCGCGGTGCAGGCAGGGTTTCCGAAGCTGTCAGCCTTGCGAAGGGCTTCATGCGCCACTACACCACCCATCCCGAGGTGTTCGAAGTCAACCGGTTGGCCTGGGTGAGTAACTACGCAACCTGGAGCATCGAGCTCAACCGATACTCCGATGCAGAGCAGGTCTACCTCGATGACCTCGCCTATGCCCGCCACAGGGAGAAGACCCATCCCGAAGTCAATAAGAGCAAAGACCGCACAGGCTACAACAACCATCGGGATGCGGTCGCCCATGTCAACAACGCCCTCGAGCGGCTCGCCGACCTCTACATGAGCATGGGAAGGACCGCCGATGCGGAGAAGCTGCTGCGCGAGCGAATCGATCGACTCAAGCTGAGCGAAGCCGACCCCCAGAGCAAGAGCCTCGCCAAGACACGTGCCGATCTGCAGATCAAGCTCGCACGCTCCCTGCGCGATCAGGGCAGGTTCTCCGATGCCGAGGCACAGTACGCGCACGCCATCAGCAGCTACTCCACACTGGTGAAGCAGGAGACCAGCGCATCCGAGCTCTCCAGGCTCAAGAAAAGCCTCTCCAAGCTGCAGGCGGAATTGGGAGAGATGCTCGCTGCGCAGGGCAGGACGGATTCCGCGCAGTCGCTCTTCGACGAAGCGCATGAGGCAAGCGCGGAAGTCACGTCCATCGAGATCATGAAGGGACGCGACCTGCTGCTGCGCCTCAAGCTCAAGAACGACGACTGCATTGCCGGAAGCCCGTTCGCCGCAATCCGCGAGGAGATGCGCGAGTTCCTCGTCAAGGAGATGTGGTTCCACCCCAGCTTCATCCCCAAGCTGGGAACCGATCCTGCGGAGATTGCCGCCGAGATGGAGAAATGGGCGGAAAAGGCTGCGAAGGCCTCCGGGGCAGCGATTTCCTCGTACTTCAACATGGCTTCCGGCGCCTGCCGATGGCTTGCCATCTGCCTCTGCAACAACGGACTGCTGGACGAGGCGGAGGAGCGCTTCATCGAGGCCATCGGCCTTGCACGCAGGGCATATGACAACAGCTGCGAGACCAGCAAAGGTCCGCTCGGTTCGGCCGCCTTCCTGCGCTGGCTCTTCAAAGACGTCGACGACTACGTACTGTTCCTCAACATCGCGGGCAGATTGGACGACGCGATCAAGGCCTTCGACCGCTACCTTCCCGACCTCTCCCCTGTCGACATCGCGGGAGACGTGCCGCTCACAAGCAACGGATTTGGAGAGCGGGATTACTTCAGCATCGAATATGCGCGCCTGTTGATCCTCAAGGCCGGGCTTCTCGCCGATGCAGGCAAGCGCGATGAGGCACGGGAAGCGTACCGCCGGGCATTCGAGGCGGAGTATGCGGGCGAGACATCCAACAGGCGCAGCGATTACCAGAAGGCCACAGTTCAGATTCGGGGACTCGCCGAGACCGCGCTCAAGGCAAAGAAGGCAGACGAGGCGGACAAGCTGTCGCAGGAGGCGCTCGATATTGCCACCTACCTCGATAAACGCAAGCCTGGAGCGTACCTTTCGCTGCTTGCGAACTGCCTTGATACCTGCGGGCGGACATGCAACAACCTGCTCAAGCGCTTCGACAAGGCCGTGGAGCACCAATCCAAGGCGCTCGCGCTGTACACGGAGCTCTCAAAGAAGGAGCCCGAGAAATACCGTCCCAATGTTGCTGCACTGCACGTCTCGATCGGAATCGACTTTACGAACCTCGGCAAGGCAGAAGACGCCGCCAGAGCGTTCGGAGCCGCGGCAGACATCTACCGTGAGCTCTTTGAAAAGGAACCCACGGCATATCGCACCAAGCTCGTGGATGCGCTCTCGCGCCAACGCATCGCCCTGGCGGAGCTAGGACGCATCGAGGAGGCGCAGGCGCTTTTCGCCGAAGAAGCCAACATTGCTGCCGATCTCGATGAGAGCAAGGCCACAGAGATAAACCTCTCGTCAAGGTTCTTCGGGAATGCAGGGCAGATCTTCGTGGATATGCTGCTCTTCGAGAATCATCGGTATGACAGGATTGACTTCAAGAAGCGTGACGCCGCGATCCTCGAGTTGAACAAGCGTCTCGATGATGCTGCCATGGAGCACATGAGCGATGCGGAGTTCGAGGAATATACGCGCATTGCCGAGGGTGACTTTTCCGCAGAGGATGTCGCCGCGTTCCTTGCACGCATTGGCTTCGACAAGGTCCTTCCGCACATCTTGCAGAAGTTCGCTACCGAATGGGCCGACAAGCTCTAGGTGAGACAAACTCCCCGCGGACGCGTATCAAGGGTTGGAAGTCCGAAAGAACTCGCGTCCAAGAGAGGAGATCCACCATGGACCTCACCGGCATCGATCCCGATCAGCTCGAGAAGCTTGCAGGCAAGCTGGGCATTACCGTCGAGCGTCTCACGTCTGTGACCATCGACGAGCTGGCTGACCTGCTGAAACAGCACGCCACCAAGCAGTGCGGCGAGCTCAGCGACGAAGTGCTCCAGGAAGTTGCAGGCGGTGAGGGCGTCCTCGACGATATCGATCCCATGCTGCTCGAGCTGCTGAAGCAGAGGCCGCAGTTCTAAGGCGGCCCCAAAGAGCCCTTCCAGCGCCCCGGCATGCAAGCCGGGGCGTTTTTTGCGCTTCTGCGGGTGCCTTCTGAACGAGTCCCGCAGTTTTAAAACGCCACCCTTGGCATAGACGGGGCATTTCCACAGGAATTTGGCATCTGCTGCCCAGACAGCCGCTTAAAAACTGCGGGACTCGTTTCTGGACGCGTTTAGATCAGC
>CAMNAH010000095.1 GCA_946530775.1 uncultured Coriobacteriales bacterium | reverse complement strand
TCGGCGAACATTCCGCAGCTGCGCCCTCTGCAGCGAGGACGTTCGCAGAGCAATCCTCCGAGGCAACCGGAGCCGTCGTGCAGTCCATAGCTTTAAGGCCCTCGTTGAGCGAGAGGATCTTCTCCACGACCTCGTCGACCGTGAGCAACGAGGAATCGATGTGGACGGCGTCCTCGGCAGGCTTCAGCGGGGCGACCTCACGCGAGGAATCGTAGGCATCGCGGCGCTTGAGGTCGGCGAGGATCTCGTCGACGGCCTTCTGATCGGCAGTCGCATCCTTATCCTTGGCAGCATCGCCGCCAGCACGCTGGACGGCGCGGCGAAGCGCCCTCGCCTCAGGGTCGGCCGTGAGGAACACCTTCACGTCGGCCGCGGGAAACACCACGGTGCCGATATCGCGCCCCTCGGCCACGACGTTCGTATCCTCGGCGATCTTTCGCTGCTGGGCAACCATGGCCTCGCGCACGGCGGGAATTGCCGACACGGGCGAGACGGCCACATCGATCTCGTGCGTCCTGATCTCCTTGGTAACGTCCTGCCCGTTGGCGAAGACACCCTGGCCGTCCTCGCGCTGCTCGAACGTGATCTGGGCGGCCTGGGAGATCTCCACGATCTTATCGACGTTCGCGGGATCATAGACGTCCAACCCCGCCTGCACGCTCAAAAGAGCGCAGGAGCGGTACATGGCACCCGTGTCGAGCAGGGTGAGGCCGCAGCGCTTGGCGATAGCCTTTGCGACGGTGGATTTTCCAGAGCCTGCAGGCCCATCGATGGCGACGATCATCTAACGATCACTCCTTTCGGAAGCAGGAACAGCTGAGAGGGTCTCGTCGAGGCCGGCGCATGAGCGCAGCGCGGCGATCTCCGCCTGCGAGCAGAGGCGCCACGCACCCGGCTCCAAACCGGTGGCGTCGAGCGGACCGAATGAGAGGCGGTAGAGCGATTTCACGAGATGCCCCGCAGCGAGGAACATGCGCTTGACCTGGTGCTTGCGCCCCTCATGGATGGTGAGGGCAGCGGCCTCCTCGCGGATTCCGAGGCCGTAGGGCCTCACGAAGGCCATGCGGGGGTCGCCCTCGTCGAGCACCTCCACGGCAGCGGGAGACGCAACGCAATCGTCGAGCTCGATACCCTGCTCGATCCGACGCTTCTCTTCGTCCGACAGAGCGCCCGAATAGACCGCGATATAGGTCTTATCCACGTGGTGAGATGGATGCAGCAGGTTCTGGCCCATCGTTCCATCGGTGGTGAAGAAGAGGCATCCCGTGGTATCGGCATCGAGACGGCCCACGGGAAAGAGGCCCGGGTGCTCCCCAACCGGCACGAGGTCGGCAACCGTAGGCCTGCCATAGGGGTCGCTCATGGTGGTGAGGTACCCGGCGGGCTTGTTGAGCACGAGGTAGCAGTGCGTATTGGCGAGCGTATAGACAACGCCGTCGACGCTCACCACATCGCAGAGCGGATCGACCTTGCTGCCGAGTTCTGTGACGACCTCGCCGTTCACGCGCACACGACCTTCGGTCATGAGCCGTTCGGAACCGCGTCTGCTCGAGACGCCGGCCCGGGCGAGGAACCTCTGGAGCCTCATCGGATAGATGTCGGGACCGTCAGTCATCGAACGATTCCTCGACATCGTCCAGGATGTCCTCGAGCTCGTCGTACTCATCGTCATCATCGAGGTCATCGTCCTCGTCGTCGAACGCGCTGTTGGTAAGCGAGCGATCCTCGTCGAGGTCCTCGGCCGCGCCTTCGAGCGTGGAGGCGAATGAGGTTCCGGAGAGGCGCTCGCGGATGAAGCGCTTGGACTCCTCGTCGGGAGCGAAGTCCTCGAGCGGCGGAAGCTCGCGCAGCGACTTAAGCCCGAAATGCTCGAGGAAGAGCTGCGTGGTGCCATAGAGGATCGCCTGGCCACGATCGGATTCGCGTCCCACCTCGCGCACGAGGCCCTTCTCGCGCAGCGATGAGATTACGCCGTCGGAATTAACGCCGCGGATGGCGCGGATGCCCTCGCGCGTCACAGGCTGATGGTAGGCGATCACGGCAAGGGTCTCGAGGGCTGCCTGACTGAGCTTGCGCGTATCCCAGGAGAGCACGTACTGCTCGACCTGCTCATGGAATGCGGGGTGAGTGAACAGACGCCAGCCGCCTGCCACCTCGCGCAGCTGGAAGCCGCGGTTGCAGTCGAGGTACTCCGCAGCAAGCTCGGCAAGCGCGGATGCAACGTCGCCGGGAGCGACGCCGAGCACGCCGGCCAGATCGGTTGCCGAGACGGACTCGCTCGAGACCATGAGCAGTGCTTCGATGGCCCCCTTGAGGGTATCTCCCGAAAGATCGCTCAGATGCTGCATCGTTACTCCTCGTAGGACTCGTATTCGAAATCGCTGTTCTCGATATGGAACTCCTCGGCTCCTTCGACATGCTCCACGTCGATTTCGCCGAAGATCTCGCTCTGATGCACCGTGATGAGGCCGCGCTTGAAGAGCTCGAGCACGGCGAGGAAGGTCACAACGACCGCCTCGGCGGAGGACTGGCCATCGAGGAGCTGCGTGAAGGTCATGCGGCCGCGGGAACGCATAAGGCGATCGACCGAGGCAACGGTAAGGCCGATGGGAATGCGGCGCGGCGCCACATGCTCGGCCTCGAGCAGGAGGCTCTCGCGCTTGCTGTCGATGTCGGCGCAGATGACGGCGAGGCTCCGCAGCGAGATGCCCGCAAGATAGTCGGGCATGAGGTTCAAGAACTCGGGGTCGGGCCCAACGGAGCGCGGCACCATGCGCGACTCGGCCTCCATGCGGGCTCCAAGCGATGCGCTCACGTTGCGGAACTGCTTGTAGGCGATGAGGCGTGCGATGAGGACCTCACGCGCCTCCTCGGGCGAGAGGCCGGAAAGATCGTCGTCCTCGTCATCAAGATCATTCTGAGAGATCCGCACACCCTGCTCGGGGATGAGCGAGGCCGCCTTGATATCGAGCAGCGTGGATGCCACAAGCACGAAATCGCTCGCGACGTCGAGGTCCAGATCTGCCATGCGCTCGACCTCGGCAAGGTACTGGTCGGCCACCTCGGCGATCGAGATGGAACCGATGGCAACCTTCTGGCGCCCGACAAGATGCAGCAGGAGGTCGAAGGGACCCGAGAAAACCTGCGTTGTCACACGATACGACATGGCTACCACCAGAAGGTCAGGAGGTTGTAGACGTTCTCGACGGTCAGATCGAAGTACCAGCCAAGGGGATCGATGCGAAACACCGACGGAAGCACGTAGAGCACACCCATGAGTATGGGCAGCGAGTACGCCTGGATGGTGTTGTAGATGCGGCGCGCATCGCCCTTGAGCAGCGGCGAGATGAGCTTGGAGCCATCAAGCGGCGGTAGAGGGATAAGGTTGAAGAACGCAAGGCTCAAGTTGACGTAGACATAGCTGTTCACGGCGATGGCGATCCAGTAGAACACCTCGTAGGGAACGGTGCCCGCAAGCGCCAGGGGCTCGACGAAGGTGATGACCAGATAGAGCACGACGGTTCCGAGCACCGCTTGCAGGAGGTTGCTCACGGGGCCGGCCAGGGCAACGAGCGCCTCGTCACGAGCGGGATTGTTGAGCCTGCGCGGGTTGAAGGGCACGGGCTTGGCCGCAGCGAAGACGGGCATGCCGGCGGCAGCCATGAGCAGCGGAAGGATGAACGATCCGAAGGGATCGAGGTGCGCAAGGGGGTTCAACGTGAGGCGTCCCGCCTCCTTGGCGGTGGCGTCACCGCATTTGAGCGCCATCCAACCATGTGCGAACTCATGGACCGACGCCGAGAGCGCGACAAGGGCGACGCTGATCGCCATCATGATGTAGCGTGCAAACGGCCCGGTGATTGAAGACACGCCCTGCTCCCCTCTCGCGGCCTCTTCGGCGGCGAGGACAGTATTCCAACCATTCAATGATAGCGTCAAACGGCGAACGTGGATGCTGACCCGCGGAAATCCCCAGAGTCGGCAAAGCGGCTAGCTGTTCTCGAGCTCCTCGGTGAGCTCGAGCCATTCCGACTCGAGCAGCGGGACCTTCTTGGAGAGGGCCGTGTACTCGGTCATGCACTCGTCGAAGCGCTTCGCATCGTTGTAGAGGTCCTCGCTCGCCATGAGCTGCTCGAGCTCCGCCAGGCGCTTCTGAGCGGGCTCAAGCGCCGCCTCGACCGCCTTCAAGCGATCACGTGTGCCCTTCAAAGCCCGTGAGCGCTTCTGCCGCTCCTCGGCCTCCAACCGTCTCTGCTCGCGCGTCTTCACGTTACGACCGCTTCCGGCGCTTGAGGCATCGGCATCGTTTGCCTCCGGAGATTTGCCAGGCGAAGCTTTGCCCTTCACTTCGCGGGGCAAATCTCCAGAGGCCGAAGTTGCCTCAAGCTCGGCGCGCTTGAAGCGGTAGTACTCGTAGTCGCCGTCGTAGAGGGTTACCTTGTGGTCGCGCACATCGACGATCTTGGTAGCGATGGCCTTGATGAGGTGCTCGTCGTGGGAGATGAGCACAATGGTGCCGTCGAAGGAGGCGAGCGCCTGCTCGAGGATGTCGACCGACTCGATGTCGAGGTGGTTGGTGGGCTCGTCGAGCAGAAGCAGCGGGTCGGGCGAGACGAGCATCTTGGCAAGGGCCAGACGCGCGCGCTCGCCGCCAGAGAGCACGTTCACGCGCTTCTCGACATCGTCGCCATGGAAGAGGAAGGCGCCGAGCAGGCGACGCTCCTCGGAGCTGGTCCAGCCGGGCGCGACCTTGTCAATCTCGCCTAGGACGGTGTTGGCGGCATCGAGGTCTTCGAGCTGATGCTGGGCATAGTAGGCGGTCGTGACGTTCTGGCCGTAGGAAACGGTGCCCGTGGTGGCGTTAAGACGACCGGCGATGAGCTTCATAAGCGTGGACTTGCCCGCGCCGTTGGGGCCGATCAGGGCCACATGGTCGCCGCGGTAGAGCGTGAGATTCACGTCCTCGTACACGAGGTTGTCGTCGTAGCTCTTGGAGATGTTCTCGAGCGTGA
>CAMNAH010000094.1 GCA_946530775.1 uncultured Coriobacteriales bacterium | reverse complement strand
GCAACCGCCGCATCGAAGCCCTCTTGGTCGGGACGCACGCCCGTGAGCATGAATCCCGCAAGGCTGCCGATGGAATACACATCGGAGCGGGCATCGGTCTGCGCGAAGCCGAACTGCTCTGGCGCGGCAAAACCCCAGGTACCGAGCCTGGTGGTGTCGTGGCGCGCCGTCGCATCGCCCACACGTGCGATTCCCAGATCGATGAGATGCGCGCCGTCGGCAGCCACAACCACATTGCCCGGCGTAATATCGCGATGGATAATGCCGCGCGCATGGAGCGCCCCCGCCGCATCGCACACATCGGCGAGAATCGAGAGCGCCTGCGCGGTGTCGAGCCGCCCGCGCGACGCCACAAGCTGCTCCACCGAGAAGCCCTCCACGTAATCGCACACCGTGACGAAGGTATCGGGCAGCGCGTAGGTCTCGACCACGTGCGGCAGATGCGGGTGCGAGATCTGCGCCAGCTGCGCCCACGCCTCGGGGTTGGCAAGCGCGATGGGAATGCGTTTGCGCACATAGAAGGGCATACCCGTGCGCTCGGGAACAACAAGCTCGGTGGACCCGGACGTCTTCTCGGCAAGCACGCGCACCACGCGGTACGCCTCATCGCGCTCGAGCGCCGCAAGCACCGCGTCGGCCATGCTTTAAGCCTCCGCCTTCACCAAGGTCTCGAACCCCAGGCGATAGAGGTCATCGTCCGCCTGCGCACGCGAATACCCGTGCTCGAGCGCATAGATGATCACCGCATCGCGCGGCACCTTGGCCCAGAGCTCCGAGACGCCCGCACGGCGCAACAGCCGCTGTGCCTCGACAAGCGAGCAGTGCAGGCCAAACGCCAGCTGGATCACATAGTCGCGGCTCGGATTCGAGCGATCGCCGTTGAAGAACTGGTAGCAATACGTGCCATCGACCCCTGCCTCGCGGATGACCTGGCTCTTCTTGAGGTCCTTGGCCACGAGCAGCTCGTTGAGGTAGGTTGAGAAGCTCTTGTCCTCGAGGCCCGGCTCGCACAGATACGCATCGGGCGAGGCGGCAGCCAGCAGCTGCTCGAGCAGTTCGTCGGTCAGTCGCTCCGGATTCTTCACTGGGGGGTACTCCCCTTTTGCAGAATCAGTACGATTCTGCAAAAGGGGAGTACCCCCCAGTGAAGAATCCGTACGACCGTAAGCGTCCATGCTAGTCGAACTTGTCGGCCATGCCGTAGGTCTTGGCGCGCAGGCTCCTGATGGCCTCGGGAATCTCGGCGAAGTCGTACGGCGTCATCTGATAGACCCAGTTGAGCCAGTTGCGATAGAGCAGGTTGGCGTGCGCGCGCCACGTGAAGATGGGCTGGTTCTCGGGGTCGTCGTCGGGGAAGTAGTTCTCCGGCAGGCGGATGGGCAGGCCCTTGTGGAAGTCGCGCCAGTACTCCTCGGCCAGCGTGTCGCGGCCGTACTCGAAGTGCCCGGTGACGTAGATCTCGTGGAAGTCCTCGGTGGCCACGAGCGCAGGGCCGCTGTTGAAGCCCTCCGAGAGCGTGATGAGCTCGGGGTGCAGCGCCAGCTCGAACGTGTCGATGGCCGCATGGCGGCTGTGCGGCATGTTGTGCACCTCGTCGAAGCCGTTGGTGAGGAAGCTGTACTCGTCGCACAGGCGCTGGGGAAAGACGCCGAAGAGCTTCGCGCCCAGCTGCTTCTTGGGGATGCCGTAGAAGTGCCAGAGCGCCGCGAGCGCGCCCCAACAGAGGTACATGGTGGAGAACACGTGCTCCTGCGCCCAATCCATGATCTCGCAGAGCTCGTCCCAGTAGTCGACCTCGGTGAACGGCAGGTGCTCCACAGGTGCGCCGGTGATGATCATGGCATCGTAGTTCTTATCGCGGAACGCATCGAACGTATCGTAGAACGTGACCAGGTGGTCCTCGGTGGTGTTCTTGGACTCGTGCGTGGAGACGCGCATGAAGTGGCAGCTCACCTGCAGCGGCGACTTGGAGATGAGGCGCAGGATCTGCGTCTCGGTCTCGATCTTGGTGGGCATGAGGTTCAGGATGATCAGCTCGAGCGGGCGGATGCGCTGGCTGTCGGCCACCTCCTCCTCGAGGGCGAAGATGCGCTCCTGGTGGAGCGTTGTCTTAGCGGGCAGGCCGTCGGGGATCTTGATGGGCACGATAACTCCGTTCGATAGCAGGTCAAGCTATATGAGTATACAACTCAATTCCCACCCATCGATGCAGGTATCGGCCTTTTTGCGCAGCTGCTTGAAATCCTGATGGGTGTTTCCGGGCACGCGCACGCCGCACGTGGAGAAGCCCGCGGAGGCAGCCGTGGCGACGGCATCGGGCGTGTCCTCGAACACGATGGTGCCCGCCGGCCCCACGCCCAGCTCGCACGCGGCCTTGTAGTAGATGTCGGGGTGCACCTTGGAGCGGCCGCCCTCCTGGCCGCACACCACCACGTCGAAGAGCGAGAAGATGTCGACCTGCTCCATGGAGGCGAGGATGCGGCGGTCGTTGATGGTGGCAAGGGCGAGCGGAACACCGCATCCGTGCAGGTAGCGCAGGTAGTCCTCGGCGCCAGGGCGCAGGCATACGTCGCGTTTGTAGAGCTCGATGCTGGTCTCGGTCCACTCGGCGCAGATGTCCTCGGGGGTCTCGTCCAGGCCGTAGCGCTCGATGCACCACTGGGCGCCCTCGGCAAAGCCGCGCGTGGAGAGCGCGCGGGCGATCTCGGCATCGTAGGGAATGTCGCGGCGCGCGAAGAAGGCCTCGTCCACGCTGCGCCACAGGCCGTCGGTCAGCGCGAGCGTGCCGTCGAAGTCGAAGATGGCCGCCGAGAAGCTGGGCGGATACAGCGAGACGCGCGCCATCGCGGCCTACCGGTCGGGCTCGTCTTCGAGCGAGCGCAGCACGCCGAAGTACACGTCGTCGCGGGTGAGCATGCCCAGCGTGGCGAGGAAGCTCTTGGCCACGGGGAAGATCTCGGCATCGAGCGCCGCCTGCATGCCCTCGAAGAAGAGGTCGCGGATGCGCTCGGTGGGCGCAAGCGGAACGCCGTGCTTCTCGAGCAGGGCATCCACGGCCTCGTCGCTTATGTCGTCGAGGCGGCTGCCACCTTGGAGCGCCATAACCTGCAGCTCGGGCGCCACGAAGGTGATGGCCATGGGCAAGAAGCGCAGCGCCCGCAGATAGCACGCCTGCGCGCATTCGAGCTCGCCGAGCTTCCACTGGAAATAGGCCATGCGGTAGTAGGCGAAACCGATTCCCATGGCATCGTGCGCGGTCTGGAGCATGGTGCACAGGGCGTCGACGGCCTCGAGGGTGCGGCCGCACGCATCGAGGCACTGCACGGTGTGGAGCTGCGTCTGCGATTCCACGGGGCAGAGCTGCTGCGCGCGGCGGGCCACCTCGAGCGCCTCCTCGGGGCGGTCGAGCAGAAGCAGGCACACGGAGTGCATGACCAGCGCCTCGAAATAGGCGGACGGCGCCAGGAGCACGGTCTTTCCGGCATCGCCGCCCAGGCGGTTGGAGAGCACGCGGTCCACGTAGGTGGAGTAGGCGCGCCACACCACCGTGGGCGAGTCCTCGTAGGTATTGCCCAGGGCTGCAAGCTGCGCGGAGAGCAGCGATTCCGCGGTCTCGATCTCGCGCGACTCCATGAGCAGGCGGGCCTGCGCCACAGCAGCGGTGAGCTCGTCTCCCTCGGTGAACTCGCGTGTGATGTCGAACACGTCCTCCGAGATGGTGCCCTCGACGAGCTTTCGCACCGTGCGCTCGGCGGCGGCACGCACGCTGGGATCGGGGTCGTCTCCCGCGATGCGCAGGATGGTGGCCACGTTCTCGGCCGTCGAGCTGCCCAGCTGGCGCGAGATCTCACGCGCGAGGGTCTGGCGGCGTCCCGCCTCATCGATGCCCAGCCCCGCCACGCTCTCGGTGCCGAGCGCCCGCGCGAACTGTTCGGGCAGGATGCGCGCCGAGACCTCGGGCGCATCGAAACGCTCGGGCGGGCAGAACCGCGCGTCATCGAGCGAGAAGGTCTGCTGCACGGGTTCGAGCAGGCAGTCCTGCTCGTTGAGGGCAGCGCCGAAGAACCGCAGCACGCCCACGGGATCATGGATCTGATCGAGGTCGAGCTCGGAGAAGCGCTCGCGGTCGAAACACACCGAATAGAGGCAGCTGTGGCGGTGCGCGGTGTCGATGGTGCCGGCCACCCACACGCGCTCGATATGCGGCGACGCGTTGAACGCGCAGGCAGCGAGCAGGATGGCCAGGCGGGTGTTGTAGTCGGTGGCGGAGCGGCGCTGCATCTCGGAGCTGGTGGGCACCACGTGCTTGCCGTCGATGCTCGTGCGGCGCCACATAAGGTGGAGCGGCGTGAGATCGCACACGAAGGCCGCCTCGCCGGCCGCGATGTTGGTACGGAAGCGCGCCGAGAGACGCCACGGCAGCTGGAGGCACTCGATGGCGAGCGAGATGGCCTTGCGCGCTGCCCACTCGCCGTCGGGGCGGTCTGCGGTGGGCGTGGGATCGAAGGGCTGGTGCGGGTCGAGCTGCGAGATGATGGATGCGGGCACGCGATGCACGAACTGCCAGGCCTGAGCCTCGTTGGCAGGGCCAGCCTCGCCATAGTACGCGGTGATGAAGTGGGCGGCGTTGAGGGCCGCCTCCACGCCCATCACGTGCAGAAGCGCCAGGTAGGGCACCTCGGCCTCGTTCACGCGCACGTAGAAGAGGCCGCTCGTGCGCGGACGCACGATCGAGACGGCCGGCAGCTTGACGTAGTTGCTGCCCACGCCCGCGTCGATAAGGGCATGCGCGAGGAAGGCCTCGAGCGGAGCCACGGGCTGGCAGGCGAGCAAGCGTTTATCCACGTTGGAGGCGAAGTCGGCCAGCGCGGCGCCCGGATTGTCGGCATGGTAGAGGCGTCGTGCGAGGTTGTCGAGCGAGAACGGCGGCGCAGCGGAAGCGGCCGCAGCCTCGGCTGCCGGCTCCGGCTCGGGCGCATCTGCGGCCTTCTTGCGCTTGGGCAGAAGACTGGCAAGGCGCGCCAGGAATCCCTTGAGATTGGGCTTGTCAGCCAT
>CAMNAH010000093.1 GCA_946530775.1 uncultured Coriobacteriales bacterium | reverse complement strand
TGCCTGGGATGGGAGACGGGGCTTGCCATCATCGCTCTCTCATGTGCGCTGCTCGTCGCCGTCCAGGGCCTGCGCGCCCTGTGCTCCCGCAAGCCGGCATCGGCCTTCGCCTTCGCACCTTATATTGCTGCTGCGACTGCGGTGATCCTGCTCATGCCGTCTGTTTGAGCCATCGCGGAGCCCCGATGAGGGTAATATGATTCCATCCGTCCTTCGATAAGGAGCCCTCATGCGCATCAGCGATTGCCTCGCACGCAAGCAGACCTTCTCGTTCGAGATCTTCCCGCCCAAGGGCGATCTTCCCATCGATCAGGCGCTCAAGGTGGCGTCCGACCTCGCTTCCGACAAGCCCGACTGGATCAGCGTGACCTTCTCGGCGGGCGGTAGCGGCAACTCCGCCAACACCGTCTCGGTCTCGGGCGCCATCGAGCGCAACACGGGTACCACGGCGCTCGCGCACCTCACCTGCCTGGGGTCGTCGCGCGAGACCGTCGACCTCTACCTGGATGCGCTCGAGGAGCAGGGTGTCACGAACGTGCTGGCGCTTCGCGGCGACCGCGCGCCTGGCAAGGAGGTCATCGACTTCGAATATGCCTCCGACCTCATCGCCTATATCAAGAAGACCCGCCCCGAGTTCTGTGTGGGTGCCGCCTGCTATCCCGAGGGGCATTTCGAGTGTCCCGATTTCGAGACCTCTCTCGAGCATCTCAAGATGAAGCAGGATGCCGGTGCGGACTTCCTCGTCACGCAGCTCTTCTTCTCCAACGACATCTTCTACCAGTTCCGCGAGGGCTGTGCGCGCCATCGCATCAAGCTGCCCCTCGTGGCCGGCGTCATGCCGTTCACGAGCGTCAAGCAGATCCAGCGCATGGCGTTTACCTGCGGCGCCACCATTCCCTCGCGCGTTATCCGCAAGATCGTCGCCTGCGGCGATGACGAGGCCGCGCAGCTGCAGGCAGGTATCGACTATGCCTGCGACCAGATCGTGCGCCTCGCCGCGAACGGCGTCGACGGTATCCACATCTATACGATGAACCGCCCCGAGATTGGCCGTGCCGCCCGTAAGGCACTGCTCGGTTGCGGTTACCTCGAAGCCTAGGCTCCCATGCCGGTCGAGACCTACAGCATCGCTGAGCTGCCGCGCCGTGAGGTGCTGCGGTTCATGGGCTATCGTGGCCAAGAGCTCACGTCCGAGATTGACGCGCGCATCGATGAGGGTATCGCGCGCATGCTCGAGCTGGCCCGCCCGCGCGCCTCGTGGTCGATCTTCGATCTTGCCGAGCCCGGCGCCGAGGGCACGATCCGTCTCGAGGGCTGCGCGCTCGAGCTTACGGGAAGCGCCATCGCGCGCCATCTCGACGGCGCCGTGGCCTGCGCGGTCATGGCGGTCACGGTGGGCATGGACGTGGAGCGCGAGCTCAAACGCCTTTCGGCCACCGATGCCGTGATGCAGGTGATCTTCGATGCTGCGGGAACGGTGGCCGTGGAAGAGGCGGCGGCCGCGTGCCAGAAGAGCATCATCGCGGAAGCCGCTGCGCGCGGTCTCTATGCAAACGCGCGCTTCTCGCCGGGCTACGGCGACCTGCCGCTTGCCGTCCAGCCCGTGCTGCTCGCCAGCGTTGACGCGCAGCGCCGCCTGGGTATCACGCTCACCGACAGTCTGCTCATGGTGCCCACCAAGAGCATCACCGCCCTCATGGGCATCTTCACCGAAGCTCCCCGCGCCCGCCGTGCCGAGCGCGCCTCGGGGTCTCTCGATTAGAGGAGATGGACGATATGCGCAACCGCACCCTCCGCATCAAGGATGACCGTCTTGCCGCCGTGCTGGCAGGCGAGCAGATCCTCGTGTTCGACGGCGCTATGGGCACGCAGCTGCAGGAGCGCGGCCTTGCCGCCGGCGAGCTGCCCGAGCTGCTCTGCCTCACCAATCCCGACGAGATTCGCGCCATCCATGCGGCATACGTGGAGGCCGGCGCCGACGTGGTGACCACCAACACCTTCGGTGCCAACACCGCCAAGCTGGGCGATGCCGCCACCGTGGAGCAGATCTTCTCCGCAGCCATCGCCTGCGCGAAGGCGAGCGGGGCTGCGTACGTTGCCGCCGATATCGGCCCCACAGGCCAGCTCTTGGCCCCCATGGGCACCTGCACCTTCGATGAGGCCTACGAGCTCTTCGCCGCGCAGGTCCGCGCTGCCGATGCCGCCGGGGCAGATCTCTTCATCATCGAGACCATGGCCGACCTCGCCGAGGCGAAGGCCGCGGTGCTCGCCGCAAAAGACAACTCCGACCTGCCCATCTTCTGCACGATGACCTTCGCAGAGGATGGCCGCACGTTCCTGGGCACTACGCCCGAGGTTGCCGCCATCACGCTCTCGGCGCTCGGGGTTGACGCGCTCGGCATCAACTGCAGTCTGGGGCCCGCGGCGCTCGTCCCGCTCGTGGAGCGCATGATGCCCTATGCGACCTGCCCCGTCATGGTGCAGGCTAACGCCGGTCTCCCTCGCGTGGAGGGCGGCCGCACGGTCTATGACATCACGCCCGAGGCGTATGTCTCCGCGGTTGCCGGGATGCTCGAGGCGGGCGTCTCCATTGTGGGCGGCTGCTGCGGCACGAGCCCGGCCTATACGTCTGCCGAGCGCCGTCTGGTCGATGGTTGGATGAGCGAGAAGGGCTCGGTGCTCAAATCGTTCGTCTCCCGCATTGCGCGGCGCGTGCGCGACAAGGCCGCGGAGGCGGATGCTCCCTTTACGGTGACGAGCGCCCAGGAGTACGTGGCGCTCAAACCGGGCGACGTGGGCGTGATCGGCGAGCGCATCAATCCCACGGGCAAGAAGCGCCTGAAGGAGGCTCTGCGCACGGGCGAGCTCGACTATGTCATGGGCGAGGCCATCAAGCAGGCGAATGCCGGCGCGCAGATTCTCGACGTCAACGCGGGCCTTCCCGAGATCGACGAGCGCGCGGTCATGCTGCGCCTGTGCTCCGAGCTCTCGGGCGTGACCACGTTGCCTCTGCAGATCGACTCTGCAGATCCCGCCGTCATCGAAGCGGCCGTGCGCTCGTATCCCGGCAAGGCGCTCATCAACTCCTGCAACGGCAAGCAGGAGGTCCTCGACGAGGTCCTGCCCATCGCCGCGCACTACGGCTGCGCCATCGTGGGTCTCACGCTCGATGAGGAAGGCATCCCCAAGGATGCCGCCGGCCGCCTTGCCATCGCGCGCCGCATCGTCGCGGCTGCCGAGAAGCTCGGCATCCCGCGCACCGACATCGCCATCGACTGCCTCACCATGGCGTGCTCGACCGACCAGACCGCTCCGCGTGCCATCCTCGACGGCATCGCCCTTGTCAAGCGCGAGCTGCCCGGCGTGCGCACCGTGCTCGGCGTCTCGAACATCAGCTTCGGCCTGCCGTTCCGCCCGCTTGTCAACGCCACGTTCCTTGCCGCAGCGTTCGCAGCCGGCCTCGACCTGGCCATTATCAACCCCAACGACCAGCGCATGATGGACGTGGTCAATTCGTGGCGCGTGCTCTCTGGCGAGGATGTGTCGGCGCAGAAGTACGTGGCAGATTACGTGAATCGCAGCGACTCCGCGGTCGCCTCGGCGCAATCGTCGCCGAACGTCCTCGCCGCAGAGGGCGCGGCTGCGGAATGTTCGGCTCGTGATTCCGCCGAGGCGACCGTGGAGGAGCGAATCCGCAACATGGTCCTCGCAGGTCGCAAGGAGCCCGTGCCGCAACTTGTCGAGGAACTGCTTGATTCTGGGTCCGACACGCTATCCGTCATCAACGACGTCCTTATCCCCGCGCTCGACGAGGTGGGGGAGCGCTTCGAGAAGGGCACCTTCTTCCTGCCGCAGCTCATGGCCTCAGCCGAGGCTGCCAAGGCGGGCTTCGAGGTTCTACGCGCGCGTGCCGGCGCTTCGGTATCGGCCTCGGGCAAGGGCACGATCGTGCTCTGCACCGTGAAGGGCGACATCCACGACATCGGCAAGAACATCGTGCGCATGCTCCTCGAGAACTACGGCTACGACGTGGTCGACCTCGGCCGCGATGTTGATCCGCAGGTTGTGGTCGATGCGGTGAAGGAGCACCACGCCCCGCTCGTGGGTCTCTCGGCGCTCATGACCACCACCGTCGCCGGCATGGCCGACACCATCAAGCTGCTGCGCGAGCAGACCCCCGATGCCAAGATTATGGTGGGCGGCGCCGTGCTCAATCCCGAATATGCCGAGATGGTCGGTGCCGACTACTACGCCAAGGACGCCACCGAGAGCGCCAAGATAGCCCAGGAGGTTCTGGGCTAGTCTCTGACGAGAAGGCCGCCATCCGAAGATGGCGGCCCGGACGTTGACAACTACGCTACGTGCAAACGTGTCAAATCGTGCGCTTGATGGCCTCGTGCCAGCCGCCGAGCAGCTCCGTGCGGCGCTCTGAGCCCATCTGGGGCTCGAAGACGTCGTCGCTTGCGCGCAGGCCGCGGAGCTCGTCGGTGCCGCTCCAGAAGCCCGTGGCGAGGCCGGCGAGATACGCCGCGCCCATGGCAGTGGTCTCGCGGTTCTGCGGACGGTGCAGCGTGCGGTCGAGGATGTCGCTCTGGAACTGGATGAGGAAGTTGTTCGCCGAGGCACCGCCGTCCACGTTGAGCACCTCGATGGGTTTGCCCGCGTCCGCCTCCATGGCGACGGCAAGGTCGGACACCTGGTAGGCGATCGACTCGAGGGCCGCGCGCACCAGCTGGGGCTGGCCCGTGCCGCGCGTGATGCCGTAGATGGCACCGCGTGCATCGGGCGCCCACCACGGCGCGCCGAGGCCCGTGAACGCGGGGACGATATAGACGCCGCCCGTATCCTCGACGCTCGTGGCAAGGTACTCGGTTTCGGCGGCGGAGCGGATGATGCCCAGCTCGTCGCGCAGCCACTGCACCACGGCGCCGCCCACGAACACGGAGCCCTCGAGCGCGTACTCGAGGCCGTCCGTTCCAGGGGCCGATGCCGCGATGGTGGTGACCAGGCTGTTCGTGCTCTGAATGGCCTCGTGGCCGGTGTGGAGCAGCATGAAGCAGCCGGTGCCGTAGGTGTT
>CAMNAH010000092.1 GCA_946530775.1 uncultured Coriobacteriales bacterium | reverse complement strand
GCGCTGATGTTACGTCTTGACGCCCTTTTGGGCGCATAGCTCCACGTATGCTACATTTTTCGAACCTACATAACGAAGGGAGGCATGCTGTGGCGCTATCAACACCATCGGGTTTCAGGGATATCCTGCCCCACGAGGCGCTCGTCCGCGAGCGCATTTCCACCACCATCCGGGAGTGCTTCGCGCATCATGGCTACCTCCCCGTGGAGACACCGCTGCTTGAGGTGCGCGAGACGCTCGAGCAGGGCAGCGCCATCGACGAATCGCCGTTCCAGCTCTTCGACTCCGATGGCTGCCTGCTCACGCTGCGCGCAGACAGCACGCTGCCCATCGCCCGCATGATCGCCGGCCGCATGCGCGCCGACGACCTGCCCGTGCGGCTGCGCTACCAGGCGCCGGTCGTGCGCGAGGAAGCCGTGCTCGGCGGCCAACCGCGCCAGTTCACCCAGGCGGGCATCGAGCTCGTGGGCGAGGAGGGCGCCAAGGCGGAGCTCGAGGCCATCACGCTGCTCGCCGAGACGCTCGAGACCCTCGAAGTGCCCGGCTGGCGCATCGTGCTGGGCTCCGTGGCCCCGCTCGAGTCGCTGCTCGCCGCCATCGCGCCGAGCGAGTCGTTCCGCAGGCGCGCCAAGCGCCTCGTCCACAGCTCCGACTTCGTCGCCGTGGACGAGCTCGCCGACGCAACGCCCGAGCTCACCGCCGAGGGCGCCCGCGCGCTCAAGAGCCTCGTGCGCCTCTCGGGCGGCCCCGCGTGCATCGAGACCATCGATAACCTGCTCGCCGCCGCGGGCGTGCCCGCCGAGAAGCGCGGCACCGCCGAGCTCGCCGAGCTCGCAGCAGGCGCCGCCGACCTCTTCGCCAGCGGTCGCGCGAGCTTCGACTTCTCGGTCATGAACTCGTTCGACTACTACACCGGCCTCATCTTCAAGGGCTATTCCAGCGGCATCGCCGCGGCGCTCGCCACCGGCGGCCGCTACGATTCGGTGCTGCGCAACTTCGGCCGCGATGGCGTCTCTGCCTGCGGCTTCGCGCTCTCGCTCGAGCGCCTGCAAGAGGTTCTCGGCGAGCAGGGCGCATCGGGCATCGTCTCGACACGCGCGGACGGGGCCAAGAGGCCGCTGCGCATCGCCGTTCCCAAGGGGTCGCTCCTGAAGGGCTCGCTCGAGGCGCTCGCTGCCGCGGGGCTTCCCACCGAGGAGCTCGAGAATCCCGGTCGCAAGCTCGTCATCTCGTGCGGCGACGTGGAATACGTCATCGTACGCGCCACCGACGCCCCCGCCTTCGTGGCCCATGGCGGCGCCGACTGCGGCATCTGCGGCAGCGACTCGCTGCTCGAGGCCGACCTCGACCTGGTCCAGCTCGTCGACCTTGGCTTCGGCGGCTGCAAGCTCTGCGTGGCCGAGCCCGCCTCCGCCCAGGGTGCCGTCGAGCGCACGCAGGCATGGCGCGGCACCGTGCGCGTCACCACCAAGTACCCGCGCCTCACGCGCGCCTACTACGACAGCATCGGCCAGCAGGTCGACATCGTCGTCCTGCACGGCAACATCGAGCTGGGCCCGCTGCTGGGCATGACCGACCGCATCGTCGACATCACCGCCACCGGCACCACGCTCGCCGAGAACGACCTCGTGGTGGTCGATGAGGTCATGTCGTTCTCGGCCCGCTTCTTCGCGAGCCCTGCTGCATACCGTTGCGACGATCGCGTCCGCGCGCTTGCGGACCGCCTTGCCGCACGCTGAGAGGAGCACACATCATGAAGACGCTCTATCTGAACGGTTCCGACCGTCTAACGCGCAGCGACCTGCGTGCCGCCGGCGCCCTTCCGCCCGAGGTCTGCGCGTCCGCGCAGGCTATCGTCGACGATGTGCGCGCTCGCGGCGACGAGGCCGTGCGCGCATACACCCTGCGCTTCGACGGCGCTTGCCCGGACGAGTTCCGCGTGCCGGCCGAGAAGATCGCCGCGGCCTGCGAGGCAGTTGGCCCTAAGTTCCTCGCCGCGCTCCGCCATGCGGCAGCGCAGATCCGCGAGTTCCACGAGCACGAGCTCGAGCACGATTGGAGCTACGAGCGCGCCAACGGCGTGCGCCTGGGCGTGCGCGTCAAGCCCGTCGCCTCCGCCGCGCTCTACGTGCCCGGCGGTCGCGCGCAGTATCCCTCCACGGTGCTCATGGATTCCATCCCCGCCAAGGTGGCGGGCGTGGAGCGCGTCATCATGCTCACCCCGCCGCAGAAGGACGGCGCGATCTCCAACTACACGCTGGCAGCGGCTGCGGTCGCGGGCGTGGACGAGGTCTACGCCGTGGGCGGCGCTCAGGCCATCGGCGCCGCTGCGTACGGCACCGAATCCATCCCCGCGGTCGACGTGATCGTGGGCCCCGGCAACGCCTATGTGGCCGCCGCCAAGCGCGCCGTCTCGGGCGATATGGTGGGCATCGACATGGTCGCCGGCCCCTCCGAGGTATGCGTGGTGGCCGATGCCGCGGCAGATCCCGCCATCGTGGCGGCCGACCTCATGGCGCAGGCCGAGCACGACCCCATGGCAGCCTGCTACCTGGTCACGCGCGATGCCGACCTGGTGCCGCAGGTGCTCGCCGCCATCGAGGAGTTCCTCGCCCAGAGCCCGCGCGCCGAGATCACCCGCGCCTCGCTTGACGATAACGGTATCTGCGTGGTGTGCGACTCGCGCGAGGCCGTGCTCGATACCGTCAACCTCATCGCGCCCGAGCACCTCGAGCTGCACTGCGACGACGCGGAGGACCTGCTCGACGGCGTGCGCAACGCGGGCGCCATCTTCGTGGGCCCGTGGAGCTCCGAGCCGCTGGGCGACTACGTGGCCGGCCCCAACCATACGCTGCCCACCGGCGGCACCGCGCGCTTCTCCAACCCGCTCGGCGTGTGGGACTTCGTGACCCGCTCCACGGTCATCTCGTATTCGCCGCAGGGCGTGCTCGACGACGCTCCCGCCACCGAGACGCTCGCCGCCGGCGAGGGCCTTTGGGCTCACGCGCTCTCCGCGCGCCTGCGCCGCGAGAAGCTCCAGGCGGGTGGCGCAGATGCGTGATATCAAAGAGCTCATGAGGCCGAGTGCCGCCGCGCTCGACCCCTACGATCCCAAGTTCACGCCGGTCGACATCAACCTCTCGGCCAACGAGAACAGCTTTGCGCCGGTCGACGTGCACGACAAGATCATGCGCGAGCTCGAGCTCACGCCCATGAACCGCTATCCCCAGCCGCTCGCCCCGCGCCTGCGCAAGCATATCGCGGCGCTCTATCGGACGACTCCCGAGCAGGTCATCGTGGGCAACGGCGGCGACGAGCTCATCTTCAACCTGTTCCTTGCCTTCGGCGGAACAGGGGCCAAGATCGTCGACTGCCCGCCCACGTTCTCGATCTATCGCCTCTACGCCGAGCTCTGCGAGTGCACGGTGGTCGACGTGCCGCGCGACCCCAAGACCTTCGCCATCGACGAGCCCGCGCTGCTCGCGCAGGCGGCAGACGCGCGCATGACCATCGTCACCACGCCCAACAACCCCACGGGCACGCTCACGGGCCTCGACTTCATCGAGAAGCTCTGCGCTGCGGCCGAAGGGCTCGTCCTCGTGGACGAGGCTTACCTCGAGTTCGCCGACGCGCCGAGCGCCGCCAAGCTGCTCGACCGCTTCCCCAACCTCATCGTGCTGAGGACCTTCTCCAAGGCGTTCGGCCTGGCCGGATGCCGCGTTGGCTACGTGCTCGCGTCGCCCGCCGTCATCGATGCGCTCGCGGCGGTGCGCCAGCCCTACTCGGTGAACGTCCTCTCGCAGATCGCGGCCGAGACGGTCCTTAAGCAGCTCCCGCGCGTCCAAGAGCTTGTGGCCGAGATCGTCGACCAGCGCGCGTTTCTCGCCGAGGAGCTCTCCAAGTTCGATGGGATCCGCGTGTGGCCCAGCGAGGCGAACTTCCTGCTCGTACGCGTGCCGCATGCGCACCGCGTGTGGCAGACCCTCCGCGACGAGCACTCCATCCTCGTGCGCGACTTCTCGTCGACGCCCGGCCTCGAGAACTGCCTGCGCATCACCGTGGGCAGGCCCGAGGAGAACGTGGCCGTGATCGAGGCGTTCATGGATATACTTGGCTTGATGGAGGACTGGGAGGATGAGTGATATGGCACGCACCGCGCAGATCCAGCGGGTAACCGGCGAGACCAAGATCGACCTCTCGATCGACCTCGACGGCACCGGCTCCTATACCATACACACGGGCGTGGGGTTCTTCGACCACATGCTCACGGCCCTCTCGCGCCACTCGCTCATCGATATGGACGTGCAGGTCGAGGGTGACACCTGGGTTGACGACCATCACACGGTGGAGGATACGGGCATCGCGCTGGGCCAGGCCCTGCGCGCGGCGCTCGGCGACTGCAAGGGCATCCGCCGCTTCGGCAACGCCATCGTGCCGCTCGACGAGGCGCTCATCCTGGCCTCTGTGGACATCTCCGGCCGCGGCGGCCTCTACTGGGACGTTCCCATCGAGCCCACCAAGGTGGGCACCTTCGATACCGAGCTCGCCCAGGAGTTCTTCATCGGCCTGGCGCGCGAGGCGGGCATCACGCTCCACCTGCGCAAACTCGCCGGAACCAACGCGCACCACATCATCGAGGCCACCTTCAAGTCGTTCGCGCGCGCGATGCGCACGGCCTGCGAGGACGACCCGCGCGTTTCGGGCATCCCGTCCACCAAGGGAGTGCTCTAGATGGCTCCCAAGATCGTCATTGTCGACTACCACAAGGGCAATCTTCTCTCGGTGGCGCGCAGCCTCGCGGACGTGGGCGCCGAGGTCGAGGTGACCGACGACCCGGCTAAGATCCGCGCAGCGTCCGGCCTGGTGCTTCCCGGCGTGGGCAGCTTCGAGGACGCGATGGGCTATCTCGTAGAATCGGGCGAGGGCGAGGCCATCGCCGACGTCATCTCCCGCGATGTGCCGTTTCTGGGCATCTGCCTGGGGCAGCATCTCATCATGGAGAGCGGCGACGAGGCCGAGAGCGGCTTCTGCGCTGGTCTGGGTGCGGTGCCGGGTACCGTGCGCCGCCTCGACGACGCC
>CAMNAH010000091.1 GCA_946530775.1 uncultured Coriobacteriales bacterium | reverse complement strand
CCCGCCGAGGAGGCCCCCGGCGAGTTCTTCTCGTACTGCAACATGAACTACTGCCTGGTGGCGACCATCGTCGAGCGCATCTCGGGCGAGCGCTTCGACCAGTACATGATCAACCATGTCTACGGGCCGATGGGCCTTACCTGCAGCTTCAACGTCTATGACATGGACGATGAGGCCAAGGGCCATGTGGGCACGCTCTACCGCTACCTCAACGAGGACGGCGAGTACGATCTCGAGAACGGCTCCTGGACCGCCCAGTGCGACGACTGGCCCGTGGGCGAGCCCGTGCCGGACTACTCAGATTACGAGATCGGCTCCAACGGCTCGCTCTTCGGGCCCATGGGCAGTCTGCGCATCTCGGTGACCGAGCTCTGCAAGCTCATGCAGATGTGGTCGAGCGGCGGCACCTTCAACGGCGCGCAGATCCTGAAGCCCGAGACCATCGAGCAGATGTTCACTCCGGTCTGGACCTACGATGAGGCCAAGGAGAACGGCGACACCTACTGGGGCCTCATGCTGCAGTACTGCATGGGTCCGCAGGTCTTCACCAACACCGACGGCGGCGACCGCCTGCTGCCCAACCAGGACGTGCCGTTCGCGGGCCACACCGCCGAGGCGTACGGCCTGCTCGGCGGCCTTGCGTTCGATCGCGCCAAGGGCAACGGCATCGTCTACATCGTCGCGGGCACCGGCATCGACATGGACACCTACTACGGCGAGTACTCCGCCTTCTACGGCTGGGAGGAGTCGCTGCTCACCCTTGGCGGCGAGGTGGGAGCCTTCGAGTACTAAGCGTCAAAGCTCATCGCACGCAAACGCCCTCCCGGAGCGATCCGGGAGGGCGTTTTCTTGTGGTGCGATTGTCGCGTGCGATCAGCGCCTGCCGAATCCGCGCGAGGGGCCGCGTCCACGCATCTTGGAGCCCGCGAACATCACGCGCTTGGGCTTGGCCGTTGAGCGCGTGGCGCTGGGCACGATGCGGTTGGCGTCGTACTCGAAGCCGGGCTGGTCCCAGAGGGGGATGAGCTTGCCCATGAAGTACTCGATCTCGCGCAGCGGCGTGAGCTCGTCGGGCGCGACGAACGTATAGGCGTGGCCGGTGGCGCCGGCGCGGCCCGTGCGGCCGATGCGGTGCACGTAGTCCTCGGGGTCGAGGGGCACGTCGAAGTTGATGACGGCGTCGATGTCGCTCACGTCGATGCCGCGGCTCATGATATCGGTGGCCACGAGCACGCGCACCTTGCCCTCGCGGAACCGCTCGAGCGCCTTGACGCGCGCCTTCTGCGTGCGGTCGGCATGCATCTCGGCAACCTCGATGCCCACCGCGGCAAGGGCGCGCTTCACATCGTCCACGCGCTGCTTGGTGCGGCAGAACACGAGCACGCGGTCGAGCGCGCCGCCCTGCTCGGAGCCGCCTGTGCTGAGGATCTCGCGCAGAAGCAGTACCTTCTGGCCCTGCGTGACGGGGCAGAGGTGCTCCTCCACGGTGGCGGCCGTCTCGCCTATGCGGGCAATCTCGACGGTGGCGGGGTCGTGCATCATGGCATCGACGGTGCCCTTGATGCTGGGCGGGATGGTGGCCGAGAAGAACAGCGTCTGGCGCTGCTCGGGAAGCGCGCGCACGATGCGGCGAACGCTCGGCCAGAAGCCCATGTCGAGCATGCGGTCGGCCTCGTCGAGCACGAGCACGCGCACCTGCGAGAGGTCGACGGCGCGGCGATCCATGAGGTCGATGAGGCGGCCCGGCGTGGCCACGAGCAGGTCGCAGCCGGCGGCGAGGTTGGCGAGCTGGCGGTCGAAGCGCTCGCCGCCGATGACGATCACGGCGCGCTGGCCGGTCTTCTCGCACACCACGGAGGTGACGTCCTCGATCTGCTGCGCGAGCTCGCGCGTGGGGGTCACGACCAGGGCGTACGGCCCGTAACCCTTGGCTGCCGCATCGACGGCGGCGGCATCGGCGGGGCCGGATCCGCCGCGACGGCGGCGACGGCGGCGCCTGCGTTTGGGCGCGCCCTGCTCGGCCTCCGGGGTATCGGCGGCAGGCTCGGCGGGAGCCTCGTCCGCCTCGGTGTCCTGTTCCGGTGCGGTGATGCCCGCGATGAGCTGCAGCACCGGCAGCGTGAACGCGGCGGTCTTGCCCGTGCCCGTTTGCGCGGATGCCACGAGGTCGCGGCCCTCGAGGACGAGGGGGATGGCCTGCGCTTGGACGGGTGTCGGTTCTGAGAAGCCGAGGGACTGAACCCCGGCGAGGATCTGCTCGTTGAGCCCGAGCTCGGCAAATGTGGTAGTCATGGGGCATAGTATGCGCCATCTGCCAGCGCGGCGCCACGGTTTGCTATCCTATTCTGCGGAAACCCATAAAACAGCAGGAGTTGATTCGAGATGGCAGAGGCTTGGGAGCTCAATTGGCAGCGACTTCCGCTCGAGGGCGTGGTGAACGCGCGCGAGCTGGGCGGTTTTCCCACGCAGAGCGGCGGGCAGACCCGCTATCATCGCTTCCTCCGCTCGGATGCCCTTGTCGATGCGACGCCTGCCGACATCGAGTTTTTGCGCAAGTACGGCGTGCGCACGGTGATCGATCTGCGCGGCGAGAAGGAAGCCTACGAGCGCCGCGATGTGCCGCTGGGCGATGACGTGGTGTACGCGAACATCTCGCCGTTCAAGGTCAACATGGCCGGAACCGATATGCAGGAGAGCGTGCCGGCATCGTGGGTCTACGACAAGATGTTCGAGAACCGCGAGGCGTGGAAGCGGCTGTTCGAGTTCATCGCCGCAGCTCCCGAGGGGTGCGTGCTCTTCCACTGCGCGGTGGGCAAGGACCGCACCGGCATTCTCGCCACGATCATCATGCTGCTCGCAGGCTGCGACCGCTGGGATTGCTACGCGAGCTACGTGCCGTCGCGCGTGAACCTCATGCGCCTGCCGTACTTCCACCTGTTCTGGGATAAGGACTGCACCGACAGCGAGCGCGAGCACTACGACTCGCGCGCCGCCACCCTGGGCCATTGGTTCGCCCGCCTCGACGAGGAGTTCGACGGCAACGTGTGGGCCTATCTCGACTGGTGCGGCGTCTCGCGCGAGACCATGGAGGCCGTGCGCGCCCGCCTGGCGGGGTAGAAGGCCCGTCCGTATCTTCTCAGCCTTGGCAACCAGCTGCACCGTTCGTGAACGGAGTACACCGATTGCGAACGGTGCTGTTTTTGCCGCCGTTTTTCTACTCCGTTCACGAACGGAGTACACCGATTGCGAACGGTGCTGTTGTCTTGCGTCGGCAGCGACCCCGTGTGCTCGCCGTTCCCGTCCTTATCGTAGCGAGAACGCGCGGAAGTCGATGGAGCCGTCACCGTCGGGCCAGCTCACGTGGCCGAGAAACTCGTAGGGTCCCGCAGGCCCATCGGCCACGGCGACGCCCATCATGCCCATGAAGTCGAAGGCGTAGAACAGCGATGGAAGGCGGATAATGGAAACGCCATCACGCAACGGTGCAATCCGTTGCCTCGAGAAAGGCCCAGCAATGCTCTTCATCGGCATCGACCTTGGCACATCGGCCTGCAAGCTGCTGCTCATGGACGAGGACGGCAAGATCCTGAACATCGTGAGCAGGGAATACCCGGTCGAGTTCCCCCGTCCGGGCTGGAGCCAGCAGGATCCCGGTGACTGGTGGCTCGCGGTGCGCGAGGGCGTGCCCGAGCTCCTCGCAGGCTTCGATGCCGCGCAGGTCGCGGGTATCGGCTGCGGCGGGCAGATGCACGGCCTCGTCGTGCTCGACGGCGACGATGCGGTCATCCGTCCCGCGATCCTCTGGAACGACGGCCGCACCGTGGCGCAGGTGCGCTTCCTCAACGAGGAAGTAGGCACCGACAAGCTCCTCGCCTGGACGGGAAACATCGCCTTCGCGGGCTTCACCGCGCCGAAGATCCTCTGGATGCGCGACGAGGAGCCCGAGCTCTTCGCCCGCATCGCGCACATCATGCTCCCCAAGGACTACCTTACCTACAAGCTGACCGGCGTCAACGCGACCGATGCCTCCGACGCCGCCGGCATGCTGCTGCTCGATGTGGGCGGCCGTCGCTGGAGTCCCGAGATGCTCGAGCTCTGCGGTATCTCCGAGGGCCAGCTCCCGCGCGTGTTCGAGAGCTGGGAGGCCGTGGGATGCGTGCGCGACGACATCGCCGACGAGCTGGGCCTTCCGCACGGCGTCGTTGTCGCCGCCGGCGCAGGCGACAATGCTGCCGCCGCGGTGGGCACGGGCGTCGTGGGCGCCGGCTCCTGCAACATCAGCCTCGGCACCTCGGGCACGGTCTTCATCCCCACGAGCTCGTTCGCCGCGGGGCTCGGCGATAAGATCCACTCGTTCTGCCATGCCGACGGCGGCTGGCACCTCATGGGCTGCATCCTCTCCGCCGCGAGCTGCAACAAGTGGTGGGCCGAGGATATCCTGGGCACGAGCGACCTCGCGGGCGAGCAGGCGGGCATCGATGCAGGCGCCGTAACGCTCGACCTTCCGTACTTCCTGCCCTACCTCATGGGCGAGCGCACGCCGCACAACGACACCGCCGCGCGCGGCGCCTTCGTAGGGCTCAACATGGCCGCCACCCGCGCCGACATGACCCGTGCCGTACTCGAGGGCGTCGCCTTCGCCATCCGCGATTCGGTGGAGATCGCCCGCGGCTTGGGCGTGGACCTGCAGAAGAGCATGGTCTGCGGCGGCGGATCGAAGAGCCGTCTCTGGATGGAGATGCTCGCGAGCGTGTGCAACCTCACGCTTGAGATGCCCGAGACCGAGCAGGGGCCCGGCTTCGGCGGCGCCATCCTCGCAGCGGTGGCGGCAGGTGTCTTCCCGTCGGTGGGAGAGGCGTGCGCGCGTCTCGTTCACGTGCGCGAGACCATCGAACCCCAGGCGGAGCTCATCTCGGCATACGAGGCGCGCTACCAGGTTTGGCGCGGCCTGTATCCCGCGCTCAAGAGCAGTTTCAAGCAGATGCAGTGATCTGCTGCTGGAGAGGAGAGAACCATGGCACTTGAGAATATCCCCGAGGTCAAGCTGGGCATCATCGCGGTCAGCCGCGACTGCTTCCCCATCGAGCTCTCGGAGCGCCGCCGCAAGGCGGTCGTCGAGGCGTACGGAGGCGACATCTACGAGTGCCCCGTCA
>CAMNAH010000090.1 GCA_946530775.1 uncultured Coriobacteriales bacterium | reverse complement strand
GCCTTCACGGGGATGGGGTTGACCTCGCAGAACAGGGCATGCACCAGATCGAGGCCGTCGAGCTGGATGCGCAGCGCCGCCTGGTAGTCTCCGCCCAGGTAGCTCGCAACCATGTCGTGGCAGATGGCGGGCTCGACGTTAGCCCACACGCTGATCACGCCCGAGCCGCCCAGGGAGAGGATCGGCACCACCATGTCGTCGTTTCCGGAGTACATGCGGAAGTCGTCCGAAAGGTACTTGGCCACGCTCGTGGCATAGGAGATGGAGCCGGACGCCTCCTTGATGCCCATCACGTTGGGGTGCTCGCACAGGCGCGCCACGTTGGCCTCGCTGATGGAGCAGCCCGTGCGCCCGGGGATGTTATAGAGGATGGACGGGATCTCGGTCTGGTCGAGCACCGTGAGGAAGTGACGGTAGATGCCCTCCTCGTTGCTCTTGTTGTAGTACGGCGTGATGAGCAGAAGCCCGTCGCAGCCGATCATCTGCAGGCTCTTTGACTTGTTGAGCGACTCGTGCGTGGCGTTGGAGCCGGCGCCGCCGATCACGGGGATGGCCCCGTTCACGCGGTTCACCACGTGCTGGGCCACGGCCACGTCCTCCGCGTCGGTCATCGTGGAGCTCTCGCCCGTGGTGCCGAGCACGAGGATGCCGTCGGTCTTGTTCGCCAGATGGAAGTCGACGAGCTGGTCGAGCGCATAGAAGTCGATCTCGCCGTTTTCCTTAAACGGCGTCACGAGGGCGACGATCGATCCCGTGAGGTTGCGTACATTGGTTGCCATGATGGTTCCTTTCTAGAGCAGCTGGCTCAGTGCAGCTGAGAATTCCCGGTCGATGTCGAGCGTTGCGAAGTAGTCGGCCGGCTTCTCGGCGCGGCGTATGAGCCGCACGGAACCGTCCTCTCCAAGCAGGAGCTCCGCCGAGCGGAGCCTGCCGTTGTAGTTGTAGCCCATGGCATAGCCGTGGGCGCCCGTATCGTGGATGAAGAGCAGATCTCCTACTTCGGCAGGCGGGAGCTGCCGGTCGCGGGCGAACTGGTCGTTGTTCTCGCAGAGCCCACCCACCACGCTGGCCACCATGGTGCGCGGCGCATCCTCAGCACCCATCACGCTGATGTGGTGGTAGGCATCGTAGATGGCGGGGCGCATGAGGTCGGCCGCGCAGGCATCGACGCCGAGATAGGTGCGGTAGGTCTCCTTCTTGTGGATGACGCGCGTCACGAGGGCACCGGCGGGCGCCAGCATCCAGCGGCCGAGCTCGGTGAAGATGGCCACGTCGCCCATGCCCGCGGGCACGAGCACCTCCTCGTAGGCGCGGCGCACACCCGCTCCGATGGCGGCGATATCAGCCTCGATGTCGTCCTCGCGGTAGGCAACGCCCACGCCTCCGGAGAGGTCGATGAACGAGATCGAGACGCCCAGCTCGTCGCGCACGCGCACCGCAAGCTCGAAGAGCAGGCGTGCGAGCGTGGGATAGTACTCGTTGCCCTGCGCGTTCGAGAGCAGAAACGAGTGCAGCCCGAACTCCGAGACGCCCGCATCGCGCAGGCGCGCATAGCTCGCGAAGAGCTGCTCCTCGGTCATGCCGAACTTGGAGTCGGCCGGGCTGCCGATGGGGTTGTCGGGCACCTCGAAGCTGCCGCCGGGGTTGAAGCGCAGGCACACGGTCGCAGGCAGCGTGCCGCCCAGGGCGCGCTCGAGGCATGCCACCATGTCGGCCGAGTCGAGGTTGATGATGGCGCCCATGCGCGCGGCGAGGGCGAAGTCGGCGTCGGGCGTGTCGTTGGAGGAGAGCATGATCTCACGGCCCGAGATGCCGCACGCGGCGGCGAAGATGAGCTCGTTTGCCGTGGCGCAATCGCAGCCGCAGCCCTCCTCGGCGAGGATGCGCATGATGGAGGGGTTCGGCGTTGCCTTGACGGCGAAGTACTCCTTGAAGCCGGGGTTCCATGAGAAGGCGGCGTTGAGCGCGCGGGCGCGGCGGCGGATCTCGGCCTCATCGTAGAGATGGAAGGGCGTGGGGTACGACGCGCAGATCTCCTCGAGCGCATCGCGGCCGATGAACGGGCGTTTCTCCATTGCATCCCTCCGTACGAAAAAAGCCGACAAGCTGCGCTGCTTATCGGCCCCATGGAGAGCGTGATCGACAAGATAGCGCACCTGCTTTTGCAGACAGTCCCGCGGGTATTCCCCGCGGACCCACCCCGGCACCGCGCCCGATGCAGGAGTTCGGCGGACCTTGCCTCCCCTCGGATCTATGCCCGCCGGCTCCCCGAGGCTCTTCTGTGTCCGCTCCTCTATCTGCGTTCTAGCCTATCAGCTGCGGCCTCGGGTCGCAATGCGGCGAATCGCGTTTGTAACAGAAACCGCAGCGCGATGCCGCATAATGGTTGCAGAAAACCGCGCATCGAAGGAGCCCCATGTCATACGGAACCGCCGTCGCCCAGGAAGCCCGCGACCTGCTCGTCGAGCTCGCGCGCATCCCCGCCCCCAGCCACGAGGAGCACGACCGCGCGCACTTCATCCGCGCATGGCTCATCGCCCAGGGCGTCCACGCGCACATCGACGATGCCCTCAACGTGATCAGCGCGTGCGAAGGCGAGCGCTTCGACAACCTCGCCGTGTTCGCCGCGCACACCGACGTGGTCTTTCCCGATACGACGCCGCTGCCGCTTTCCGAGAAGGACGGTCGCATCTGGGCTCCCGGCGTAGGCGACGACACCGCGAGCCTCGTGTGCCTGCTGCTCGCATACCGCGAGCTCGCGCGGCGCATCGAGGAAGGCAAGATCGCGCCTGCCCGCGGGCTCGTCATGGTCGCGAACTCCTGCGAGGAGGGCCTGGGCAACCTCGACGGCACCAAGGCGCTCTTCTCGCGCATCGCGGACCGCGTGAGCACGTTCGTATCGCTCGACTGCTATGCGCCTGAAATCGTGTGCGAGCCCGTGGGGTCGCATCGCTGGCGCATCGTCTGCACCACGCCTGGCGGCCACAGCTACGCCAACTTCGGCGCGCCCAACGCCATCCAGCAGCTCGCCGCCTTCATCGGCGATTTCTATGCGCTGAGAAGGCCCAATGAGAACCTCATCACGGTGAACGTGGGCCACATCGAGGGCGGCACCACGGTGAACTCGATCGCCCAGCACGCGGAGGCTCTGATCGAATACCGCTCCACCTCCGAGGAGTGCCTTGCGGCCATGCGCGAACGTCTCGAGGAGCTGGTCGCGCGCATGAACGTCGGCAGCGTTCGCTTCGAGCTCGAGCTGCTGGGCATCCGTCCCGGCATGGGACCCGTGCCGGCAGATGCGCAGGAGCGGCTGGTCGGGATCTGCGAGGACGTGGTCGAGCGCACGCTGGGCGAGAAGGCGCGCCGCGATTCTGCGTCCACCGATGCGAACGTACCCCTCTCGCTGGGCATCCCCGCAGCAACCGTGGGCGTGATCCGCGGCGGCGGCGCACATACCCGCGAGGAATGGGTTGAGGTCGCGAGCCTCGCCCCCGGCATCGACTGCGCGCTCGAGCTTATGGAGCAGCTGGTCAGCGCCTAATTGCCGGTGCGGCCAAGCGTTCCCGCGAAGCGCGCGAGGCGCGCCATCGCCTCGATGAGGTCGTCGTCCGAACAGGCATAGGAGATCCGCGCATAGCCGGGTGCCGAGAAGCACGAGCCGGGCACGAGCGCCACGCCCGCCTCCGAGATCGCACGCAGGCAGAACTCCTCGTCGGTCATGCCGAAGCACGAGATATCGATGAAGGCGTAGAACGCTCCGTCGAGCGGGGCGTGCGCGACGCCCATCCCATCGAGCGCCTCCTCCACGATATCGCGGCGATGCCGGTAGATGGTGCACAGATCGTCCGTGGGGGTCGCGAGCGCCGTGGACGCCGCGCGCTGCAGGAAGGCGGGCACGCTCGAGACGAGGCACTGGTGCACCTTGGCCACCTCGGGCGCGATCGCAGGCGGAGCGACGAGCCAGCCCAGGCGCCAGCCCGTCATGGCCCACGATTTGGAGAAGCCGTTCACCACGAAGGTGCGCTCGGCAAGGTCGGGGTTCGCGGCGAGGAAGCGCCTGTAGCCCTGCGTATAGACGAGCTCGGAATAGATGTCGTCTGAGAGCACATAGAGGTCGTGCTCGAGCGCGACTTCAGCGATGATATCCAAGCTCTCGGGCGTATATATGCAACCTGTTGGGTTATTGGGAGAGGTCACGACGATGAGCTTGGTCCGCGGGGTGATGGCCGCCTCGAGGGCGGTGCGATCCACCTGGTAGCCGCTCGGCGCGGTATCGACGAGCACGGGCCTCGCCCCGAAGAGCGCGGCGAGCTGGCGGTATACGAGGTAGAGCGGTGCGAACACCACGACCTCGTCGCCCGGCTCGAGCGCGGTCGCGAAGGCCGCTGCGATGGCCTCGGTGGCACCCACGGTGACGAAGACCTGGTCTGCTTGAGCGGGCACGCCGCGGACGCCCTCCCATGCCGCGATGTCCTCGCGCAGATAGGGAAAGCCCGCGTTGGGCGGATAGTGGGTGTTGCCGGCATCGAGCTCGGCGGCCACCGCAGCGCGGATGTGCGCAGCCGTGGTCTCCCCCGGCTCGCCGAGCGCAAGCGAGATGCACCCCGGCGTCTGCGCGGCAAGCGCGGTGAAGCGCCGTATTCCCGAGGCCGCGATATCGGCAAGATGGCTGTTGAGCGGACGCGTCATCTCTATCCCTCCGTTTGTCTCCATGAAGCAGCATAGCATGGCGATGTGAACGTCCGATTACGGAACAGCCGGTGCTGTGCACCGAGCGTATATTGTTTTCAGGCAACTTCTTGCCTATAGTTTGCTTGCACATGTATCGCATATGAAACGGAGCCACGCATGGCACAGCGCGCCAACATCGAGCAGTACGTCTTCGGAACCACGTCCCTCATCGCCAACCGCATGGCCGCCGCCATCGACGCCGAGCTCACCGGCATCACCTACAAGCAGTGGTTCTTCCTCATGATGATCGACCGCATGGACTCGCTCGAGAAGAGCGTGCACGATGTTGCCCAGTTCATCGGCACCACGCGCCAGAACGCGCGCAAGATCATCGAGCAGCTCGAGAACAAGGGCTTCGTCGAGACGTCCGTCTCGCGCTTCGACGCCCGCGCGCTCAGCGTGAAGCTCACCCGCAAGGGCAAGAACTGCCTGGCCAAGAACGCCCCGCTTGTGGCCGATGCCACGGGCGCCCTGTTCGCCGACGTCTCCGACAAGGAGCTTGCGGCGTTTGCCGGCACGCTCGG
>CAMNAH010000089.1 GCA_946530775.1 uncultured Coriobacteriales bacterium | reverse complement strand
CGCCGCTGATCGCATCGTGCTCGCTGCCATAGACGCAGCGGCCATCGGGCATGACGCAGAAGCCGTCGTTGGTGACAAAGGTGAATCCAGGATTCGCCGCATGGGCATCGAGCGCTTCGGCGGCGCTCCCCACAAGACGCACGTCGCCCAGGAGGGCCTCTACGAGGGCGCGAGAGCCCTCATCGATGCTCAGATGCTCGGTGAGGGCGGTGCCAGGCACAGCGGCGCCCGCAAGCTGCGGTGTGTTCTCGGAAAGCGAGACGATGGTGACGCGTCCCGAGACGTCGGAACGCGCGGCTGCATCGTCGACGAGCTCGAGCGCACCTGTGGCATCGGCCACGACAAGCGCGGCGAGGTCATCGCCGAGCAGGCGCTCGATAAGGGGCTCGAATTCCCCGTCGGCATGGATGAGGTCGCCGAGGCGGCATTTCACCGATGCGGCATGCGCGCCATCGGCAAGCGCCTGCACAAGGGGGCTCTGAGCCTCGACCTCATGATCGACGGAGCGGAGCGCAGCGAGCGTTGCCTGAGCGCTGCCGAGACCCTCACGGGCCTCTGACGCAGCCGTACGCGCCTGGGCGAGCTTGGACTCGAGCGCGGGAAGCGCCGCGGTGAGGGTCTCTACGCTCTCGCGCGCGACGGCGATGCTCTTCTCGGCGCGATCCTTATCGGCCGTCCTGGCCTCGAGCTCGGCGGCGCAGGTCTTGATCGTATCCTCGATCTGGGCAAGACGGCTTGCGAACATGCCGTCCTCGACCTCGGCGTTGCTCACCTGATCCTCGAGCTTCGCATAGGCGAGCGTCTCGCGGTCGGCCTCGCTTTCGGCATCGCGCATGAGCGCCACGAGGCGTCCCACCTCGCCATCGGCCTTCTTGCGCGCATCACGGGCGACGCGGGCAGCCTCATCGAGGTCGGCAACCTTGCCGTCGAGGTCGGCGAGGCGCACGCGGGCATCGGAGAGCTCGTGTGCCAGCCGCTCGCTTTCGGCAGCGGAATCAGTCTTCTGCTTCTCGGCCGTCGAGAGCTGCATGCGCATCTCGGAGAGGCGCGAGACCATGTTCTTGCCCTTCTCCTCGAGAAGGCGCATGTCGGACTCCATGCGTCCGAGCAGGTCCTGCATACGACGGCGCTGCTCGCCGAGGTCGCCCACGAAGAGGCCCTTCTGCTCGAGCAGCGACTGGAGCTTCTCGAGCTCGCGGTTCTTCTCGTCCACACGGTACTGGGCGAGCTCGACGGCCGCCTCGGCCTCCTTGTCGCGCACGGAAAGCGCGGCATAGCCCTCCTGGAGCCTGCGCAGGTCGTCGACGGCGAGGATGGTGGAGAGCTCGGAAAGCTCGGACTGCAGGTCGCGCGAGCGCATGGCCTTGTCGACCTGCCGCTCGAGCGGCTTGAGCTGGCGCATGATCTCGCGCTCGACCACCTTGGCCTTGGCGAGGTTCTCGTCCATGGAGGCGAGCTTGCGCTCGGAGCGCGCCTTGCGGCGACGATGCTTCGAGATATCGGCGGCTTCCTCGATGAGCGAACGGCGCTCCTCGGGGCGGCTCGAGAGAATCGAATCGAGCTTGCCCTGGCTGATGATGGAATGCGTATCCTTGCCAAGGCCCGAGTCGTGCAGGATATCGGTGATGTCCATGAGGCGGCTGGGCGCACCGTTGATGAGGTACTCGCTCTCACCCGAGCGGTACATGCGGCGCGTGATGGCCACCTCGGTAAAGTCGATGGGAAGCGTGTGATCGGTATTGTCGAGGACGAGCGTGACCTCGGCGATGCCCACGGGATTGCGTGCCGAGGAACCGGAGAAGATGACGTCCTCCATGGCCTGGCCGCGGAGCTGCTTCGCGCTCTGCTCGCCGAGAACCCAGAGGATGGCGTCGGCCACGTTGGACTTGCCGCTGCCGTTGGGTCCCACGACAACGGTGAGGCCGGGATCGAACACCATGGCGGTCTTATCGGCGAAGGATTTGAATCCCTTCAGCGTGAGCGACTTCAGATACACGGTGTCCGCACCCTTCTCGACAGCAACGCGCCTACACGGCGGCGGGATCTTCGATGGAATCGGCTTCGATATAGCCGAGGCGGACGAGGGCGTTATGCGCCGCGATGGCCTCGGATTCCTTCTTGGTGGTGCCGGTGCCCTCGCCCACGCTCTCGCCGTTCACGAGGACGCACGAGGTAAAGCGGGGATCATGCGCGGGCCCGAACCGCTCGACGAGCTGGTAGACCGGAGCGCAGTGAAGGTCGCGCTGGGTGCACTGCTGGAGCATGGACTTGGGGCTGAGCGGGCGTTTGGCGAGCTCGGGCGTCACGCGCACGAGCAGCGTGCGCCCCACGAAGTCTCTGGCAGCCTCTGCTCCCCCATCGAGGAAGAGCGCGCCCACGATTGCCTCATAGACGTTCTCGAGGGCGGAGTGCATGCCGCGCGAGCCGGTGCCGCGTTCGGAGTCGCCCATCACGATGAGCGGGGCGATGCCGAGCTCGGAGGCGACCTCGGAGAGCATCTTGCCCGAGATGAGCGAGATCTTGAGACGCGTGAGCTCGCCCTCGTCCATGTCCTCGAAGTGCTCGTAGAGGTAGTCGGAGACGATGGCGCCCAGGATGGCATCGCCGAGGAACTCGAGACGCTCGTAGGACGCCGAGACACCCATGCCCTCCACGGCGGAAGGATGGGTGACGGCGGAGCTGATAAGCTCCTGATCTTCGAAGTGATATCCCAGGATAGCCTCGACCCGGGACAGGCGGCTTTGCATGCTCAAGTAGAACAGCTCCCGCCTACTGGGCGTTGGCGATGGCGTCCACCGCATCGCGCACGGTGGCGATGGCCTCGAGCGACTCGTCGTCGAAGGTGAGGTCGAATTCGTCCTCCATGCTGGTCACGAGCTCGAGAAGGTCGAACGAGTCGGCACCGAGGTTCTTGAAGTTGGTGTCCTCCTCGATCACGGTATCCTCGTCAAGGTCGAGGGTCTCGTTCACGATCTCGATAACGCGCTCGAGAATGGCATTGCGGTCCATCCGTACCTCCTAGAAACAAGCGGTAGGACCCCATGGAAGGGGTCCTTGGCATACGTCTTATCTATTTTACCCTTTACAAGGGGATTAGCAGGCGTCGGCAATCTTTTCACACAGGCCGCCGCGCACCGCGGAAGCGCAGGCGAGCACGCCGTACTTGAAGGCTGTGGCGCTCGTGGAGCCATGGCCTTTCACCACGGGGGCCTTGAGGCCGAGCAGGATTGCTCCGCCGTACTCATCGCCCGAGAGCTCTGCTGCGACAACCTTGAGCGCAGGCTTCAAGAGCAGCGCGCCGAGGGCAGAGCGCTTGGAGGAGGCGACGCTGTCCTTGATGCGGGCCATGAGGAACTTCGCGGTGCCCTCGAGGGTCTTCAGGGCCACGTTGACCGTGAAGCCATCGCCGACGATGACATCGTAGGAGCCCGTGAGGACATCGGTGCCCTCGGCATTGCCCACGAAGTTGATCGTCTCGTCCGCAGCGAGCGCCGCATGGTAGGCAAGCGCCATCTCGGAGCCCTTGGTATCCTCCGAGCCGTTGCTGAGCAGTGCGACCGTGGGGTTGTGCGTGCCCACGGCAACGCGGGAGTACGCTGCACCCATGTGCGCGAACTGCACGAGTGCCTCGGGCTTCACATCGGCGTTTGCGCCGAGGTCGAGGAATACCGTCTTGTGGCCGTGAAGGCCGGGAAGCGGCAGCGAGAGCGCAGGGCGCTTGATGCCCTTGATGCGGCCGATGCCGAAGGTTGCCGCGGTGAGCACAGCGCCGGTGGAACCCGCAGAGAAGAGACCCTGCGCCTCGCCATCGGCAACGGCCTTCGCAGCCATGACGATGCTCGAATCCTTCTTGTGGCGCACGGCATCCGCCGGATGCTCGGACATGGTGATGACGCTCGAGGAGACGAGAGCGCGGGCGCGATCATGCTCGTTGCAGAAGGGCGTGACGATGTCATCGGCGCCCACCACGAGAAGCTCGAGGTCGGCGTCCTGCTCCAAGGCCTCGGCAAGGCCGGGGAGAAGCTCGCGGGGGTCTTTATCGCTACCCATCACATCGACGCAGATCGTGGTCATGGCGTCTCTCCTCACTCAAGGGCGTTAATGAAAACCGACCCCGTAGGGCCGGTTGGAGTGCATGCTTGGTTGCAGCGCTACTCGGTGACGATGACCTCGCGGTCTTTGTAGTAGCCGCAGTTGGGGCACACGTGATGCGGAAGCTTGGGGGCGCCGCACTGCGGGCAGACCGAACGGCTGGGGGCTGCGAGCTTGCTGTTGGCCGAACGACGGGTGTGGGTGGCTCCGCGACCCTTCTTTTGCTTAGGAACTGCCATCTTTGGACCTCTCTTGACTCTACACGCCCAAAACGCGGGCGATCTTGCCTTTCATTTGCGCGACAAAACACTATACCACGCAATGTGGTGAATGACCTCGAAAACCACCAGATTTATGATGAAGAATCCTTATCATCCCCAAGATCGAGCGTTGCAAGTACCGCGAAGGGGTTCGAGGCGGCCCTGCGCTCGGCAATCTGGGCGGCATGGCCGCAGTCGTGCTCGTTGAGATTCTCTCCGCACACGGGGCAGAGACCCTTGCAATCCTCGCGGCACAGAACCACGAACGGCGTCTCCATGAGCAGCGCTGGAAGCAGCGCCTCAGCCAGGTCGATCGTATTGTCGGGCGAGACCAGCGCGAAGTCGAGATCGTCATCGTCGTCGGGCTGCTCGACGGGCTCCTCGAAGAGGTAGTACTCGTCGACCTCGGCGGAGATGTCGAACTCGGCAGGCTCGAGGCAGCGATCGCAGACGCCGATCACGTGGGCGCGAAGCATACCCGTGACGAGGATGCCCTCACCAGCATTGGTGAGGATGAGGTCGAAATCCAAGCCTTCGGGCAGCTCGAAGTCGTGGCCGCCAAGGCTATAGGAATCCTCATCGGCATGACCGGAGAACGGCAGGGTATCGCCCGCCTCGGAGAGGCGACCGTCAAGTGCGAATGGGAACTGCTTCACGAAGCGACCTACCAGGGCACGTTGTTGGAGGTGTTGCGCGGACCGGAGTTCTCGTCGAGGGTCTGGCGCACACGGGAAACCGAGCCGGTGAGCGACTTGAGGTTCTCCTCGAGGTGCGCGAGCACGGTGTCGGCATACTCCTCGGCGTTGTAACGCGTATCGCGCTCGTACTGCGCCGCCTGGTCACGGATGGCCTCGGCCTGCTGCTGGGCAAGGCGCACGATCTCCTGATCGCCCGCGAGGATCATGGCCTGCTGCTGGGCATCGGCGATGATGGAATCCGCCTGCTGCTGCG
>CAMNAH010000088.1 GCA_946530775.1 uncultured Coriobacteriales bacterium | reverse complement strand
AGTTCGGCGGCAAGCTCTACCTCGAGTTTGGCGGCAAGCTCTTCGACGACTACCATGCCAGCCGCGTGCTGCCGGGCTTCGAGCCCGACCTCAAGGCGCGCCTGCTCGAGGCGCTCGCTCCCGTGGCCGAGGCGCTCATCGCCATCAACGCCAACGACATCGAGCAGGACAAGCGCCGCAGCGACATCGGCATTCCCTACGCCGAGGACGCGCTGCGCCTCATGGACGCGTTCCGCGGCATGGGCCTGGTTGCCAACACCGTGGTCATCACGCACTTCACCGGACAGCCCCACGTTGAGGCCTACCAGCGCCGTCTCGAGAAGATGGGCATCAAGGTCGCGCGCCACTACCTCATCGACCGCTACCCCGCCGACATCGACCTGATCGTCTCGGAGGACGGCTTCGGCAAGAACGACTTCGTGCAGACCACGCGCCCGCTCGTGGTGGTCTCCGCTCCCGGCCCCGGCTCGGGCAAGATGGCAACCTGCCTGTCGCAGCTCTATCACGAGCACAAGCGCGGCGTCGACGCCGGTTACGCCAAGTTCGAGACCTTCCCCGTGTGGAACCTGCCGCTCAAGCACCCCGTGAACATCGCATACGAGGCTGCGACGGCCGATCTGGACGATAACAACATCATCGATCCGTTCCACCTCGAGGCCTACGGCGACGTCACCGTGAACTACAACCGCGACGTCGAGACCTTCCCGGTGCTGCGCGCCATGCTCGAGAAGATCTCGGGCGAGAGCGTCTACAAGTCGCCCACCGACATGGGCGTCAACATGGTGGGCTTTGCCATCTCCGACGACGAGGTGTGCCGTCAGGCCGCCAAGAGCGAAATCGTGCGCCGCTACTTCCAGACCGCCGAGCAGCTGCGCCGAACCGGCGTGGGCAGCGATGCGCTTGCCAAGATCGAGCTGCTCATGAACGAAGCGGGCATCGACAAGGACTTCTCGCCCGCGCGCGCTGCCGCGCTGCTGCGCGCCGAGGTCACGGGTGCGCCCGCAGGCGCCATGGTGCTGCCCGACGGCAGCGTGGTCACCGGCAAGACGTCCGACATCATGGGCGCCGCATCATCGCTGCTGCTCAACGCCCTCAAGAAGGTCGCCGGCGTCGATCTGGAAACCTACGTGGTGAGCGACGAAGCGCTGAAGCCCATCAGCCACCTCAAGATCGAGCATCTGCGCAGCCGCAACCCGCGCCTGCACTCCGACGAGACGCTCATCGCGCTCTCCATCAGCTCCGCCACCGACCCGCTCGCCGCGAAGGTCATCGATGCAACCGACGAGCTCAAGGGCTGCGATGCGTACTTCTCGGTGATCATCTCGCCCACCGACGAGCGCACCTACAAGAAGCTGGGCATCAACGTGTGCTGCGAGCCGGTCTTCGAGAGCCGGAGCCTCTACCACAAGTAGTCGTTGCCGCCATATCGTCCCGAACGCCGCGCCATCCTCGCCCGATGGCGCGGTTTTTTCGCTGCATATCGAGCGCATACGAGCTGACTTTGCCTTTCGAGACAAATTTTTGAAATTATTTGTCTCAAAAGGCAAAGGTTGCTTTCCGACAGCCTGCATTTTCTAGGTCAAATTGCAGCAATAGACCCCTGCCTGAAATTACACAGGTACCTGTCTAATATGGAGAAGCTGTGTGCTGAGCGGCCTGATGCATCGAGTTGCATATCCGGGGTATTTTGATACTAGGAATTACACAGGTACCGAAGTATCTTGCTACCTGCGAGAAGATAGGAGAACGTCCATGAACGCACCGGATATCAACAGCACCGAACTGTCCCTCGAACGCAAGACCGCACGTCTTGGCCACCTCATCCACCGCTACTACCAGGCTGTCGCACACGAGAAGGGCCTCGCCGGGGGCGATCCCACGCGTGGCCAGGGCCGCGTGCTCGCCCTGCTCGCCGCAAAGCCCGAGACCACGCAGCGCGAGCTTTCCTACCTGCTGGATATGCGCCAGCAGTCGCTCTCCGAGCTGCTCTCGAAGCTCGAGGAGAAGGGCTATGTCACTCGCGAGAGGTCCGATGGCGACAAGCGCGTCATCACGGTTCGCCTGACCGAGGAGGGAGCCGCCGCGGCGCCCGATCTCAGCGCGCTCGACGAGCGCGAAGACGTTATCGACTGCCTCGACGAGGACGAGCGTAAGCGCTATGAGGAGCTGGTCGACAAGATCAGCGCCAATGTTGCCGCCAAGCTCGAGAAGAAGGGCATCGACCCGCATGCCCTGAAGCGCGGACCCCACCACGGTCCCCACGGACCCCATGGCCCCAAGGGCTGCCGACCCGACGGCCCTCACGGACCGCACATGATGCACCGCGCCTAGTGCGCCTGCGCGGGCCGCGCATCCGAGGCACACGCGCGGCATACAGATAGAGAGGGGCTCGACGTCAGTCGGGCCCCTCTCCTTGTGGAACACGTTTTACCAGGTAAAAAGTGTTCCACTTAGCGGTAGTAGTTGGTATCGAAGGGCGTCGAGGCAAGCTCGGCGATGGTCGCCCGCGGCACATGGCAGTAACCGTTCGGGTTCTTGTCGAGATAGTCCTGGTGATACTCCTCGGCGGCGAAGAAGTTCTCGAGCGGTTTCTCCTCAACGGCAAAGTGCTCGTAGCGCGCACGCTCGACGTCCATCACGCGATGCACGTCCGCCTCAACGGCCTCATCGCCGGGCTCCCAGTACACGCCCGCCTGATACTGCGTCCCGATATCATGCGCCTGCCTGTTGACGGCCTCGGGATCGATCACATGGAACAGCGCGTAGAGCAGGGCATCCACCGAGGTCGCACCATCGTCGAACACAACCCGCACCGTCTCGCGGAAGCCGGTCTCTCCCGTGCAGACCGTGCGGTAGTCGGCATCCTGCTCGCCCGTGCCGTTGGCATAACCGCAGGTGGTCTCCACCACGCCGGGCAGCGCCTTCATAAGATGCTCGATGCCCCAGAAGCATCCGCCTGCAAGATAGATCGTCCTGTTCATGGCTATTCCTCCCTCTCGAGGATCACATACTGGTTGAGTTCGCCGGACATGCCATCCGCGCGATAGCGCTCCGCCACGCGCGCATGCGGCACGGCATCGATCAGACGGTCGATCTCATCATCGCCGCAATGATGGCAGAACCGATACACGCCCGGCACATCCTGCCATCCCATCAGATAATCGCTCGCTCCAAGCCCCCGCAGATCGTGCTGCTCCCGAGCCTCCTCGGTCGCAGCCTGCGCTTTCCTCATAAGGCGCTCGTCATCGGCGAACTGCCAGAACGAGACCGCAACCACGCCGCCCGGCTTCACGGCACCCACGAGCGCCTCCATAAGGCGGACGCGCTGCTCGAAGAGCGGCAGATGATGCATGAACGCAAAGCACACGGCGGCGTCGCACGGCGAAAGCACAGGCAGATTGGCGCCGCCGAGCAGCGCTTCCGCGATATCGCAGTGCGCGAAGCTGATGCGCGGGTCATCGTCCTGCGCCATCGCATCGCACGAGTCGATTGCCTGCACGTGCGCATGCGGAACCCGCGGGAAAAGCGCCCGCTCGAAGCGCAGATTGCCGCATGCAACATCGAGCACCTCGAGGCCCTCCCCACGCGAGGCGAGAAGGTCGAGCACGCGCTCCCACCCCGGCCACGCGCTTGCGCGCGTACGCGAGAACGAATCCCCCACCAGCGCATAGAACTCGCTGGTGAGAGCACTCATCCTCTGTGCGGTGAAGCGGTCCACGGCCCCTGAAGCCCTCCCGTTTGCAGCCTACAGCTATAATAGCCTGTCATGGACACCATCATCCAAGACATCATCGCGGCCCTCCGCTCGGGCGACACGCCCGATACCGTTTGGCTCGCCAAGCGCATCCGGCGCCACAACCGCGAGGTGCGCGACATGGCGCGCCACATCGGCAAGCTGGAGCTGCTCTCCTACTACCGGAGCGTGCGCGATGAAGCTGGAGATACGTGGCAAAGCTGGGGCATCACGCCCGACGAGGACCGCAAGATCCTGCGCATCCTCAAGCTCAAACCGCGCCGCACGGCATCGGGTGTCGCCACCATCACGGTGGTCACCATGCCGCACGCCTGCTCGAGCGCCTGCGTCTACTGCCCCAACGACGTGCGCATGCCCAAGAGCTACCTCTCCGCCGAGCCCGCCTGCCAGCGCGCGGAACGTTGCTTCTTCGATCCCTACCTGCAGGTTCGTGCCCGTCTCGACCTGCTCGAATCGAACGGCCATGTGACCGACAAGATCGAGCTCATCGTGCTCGGCGGCACCTGGAGCGACTACCCGCGCGAGTACCAGCTCTGGTTTGTCTCCGAGCTCTTCCGCGCGCTCAACGACAGCGATACGGAAGCGCAGGCGCGCGTGCAGGAGCTCCGCGCGTTCTATGAGACGTGCGGCGTGTCTTCGGACCCCGCGGAGCTCGCCGAGCAGGTACGCGCAACTCAGGACGCCGTCACGATGGGAACCTGCAGCTACAACCAGGCAATCGCGCAACTCTATACGCGCGAAGCCTGGGAGCGGGCCCGCGCGATCCAGACGGCAACGGCCGATGAGCTCAAAGCCCAGCAGCGCATCAACGAGGATGCCCACCATCGCGTGGTGGGACTCTGCGTGGAGACGCGCCCCGATCTGGTGGACGATGCAAGCGCAACCTTCATGCGCTTCCTCGGCTGCACCAAGGTGCAGATCGGCATCCAAAGCCTTGACCAGCGCATCCTCGATCTCTGCGGACGCCGCGTCACCGTCGAGCGCATCGCCGAGGCCTTCTCGTGCCTGCGGCTCTATGGCTTCAAGATCCTCGTCCACATGATGGCGAACCTCCCCGGCGCCACGCCCGAAAGCGACATGCGCGAGTATCGCATGCTCGTCGAAGATCCGCGCTTTCTGCCCGACGAGGTCAAGCTCTACCCCTGCGTGCTGGTCGAGAGCGCAGCGCTGGGCCGGCTCTACGAGCAGGGCGCGTGGCAGCCCTACACGGAAGACGAGCTCATCGGCGTGCTCGCCGCCGATGTTGCCGCCACCCCCGCCTACGTTCGTATCTCCCGCATGATCCGCGACATCTCGTCGGGCGACATCGTGGCAGGCAACAAGAAGACCAACCTGCGCCAGATGGTCGATGAGCGCGAGCACGAGACGGGTGCGCATATCGACGAGATCCGCTCGCGCGAGATCGCGACCGGCGAGATCGACGCGCTTGACCTGCATATGGAATGCCTGCCTTACGTTACGGCCGTGAGCAGCGAGCGCTTCCTCCAGTGGGTAGCGCCGGACGGAACGATCGCGGGCTTCTTAAGGCTGTCGCTGCCGCATCAGAGCAGCACCGCCATGATCCGCGAGGTGCATGTCTA
>CAMNAH010000087.1 GCA_946530775.1 uncultured Coriobacteriales bacterium | reverse complement strand
AGAGCAGGTGCGAGCCGCGGGCATTGAAGAGCGGGTTGATGAGGCAGATGAGGATGAGCAGCGGGATCTGCCAGCGCAGCTTGTCGAGGGCTGCGGCAGCCCCCTGCGTCGCCAGAGCGAAGAGCAGGGCGAAGACGAGCGATGCGGCTACGAGGCGGGGCTCGAGGCCGAACATCGATAAGCCGATGATGCCCACGAAGAGGATCGTGGGCACCACCGGATGGAATGTCTGGAATGCGGCTCTGTCCATGCAGGCGGGTTAGGCAGCGTTGCGCTTGCGCATGAAGTAGGCGCCCACGCCGATGACCGCGACCACCACGACGGCGGCGATGGCGATGCCGGTACCGTTCATGCCGGCAGCCTGTGCGGGCTCGGGTTCGGCAGCGGCGGGGGCGGCGGCATCGAGGCCGTGGAGGGTGCCGGCGTGCTCGGGGATCTCATCGCCGAAGGCGGAGTAGTACCACACGATCTGCATGCCGTCGGCGGGAACGACCTCGGAGACGCCCACCTCGGAGGCGACGCCGTCCACATAGAGCTGCCAGTAGCGGCCGCTCTCCTCATCGAAGGCGAGCTCGGCGCCGGTGACGGGGCTCGTGATGGAGTTCAGGAAGACGCCGTAGGTGGAGTTGTCGGCAGCGTATGCGATACCCTCGCCGTCGAGCAGGGCTGCGGTTGCGGTCCAGCAGTCATCGCCATCGGCGAGCTCGACCTCGGTGGCGCCCACGTAGTACACGGGCGCATCGTCGGCATCGGGGCCGATCACCGTGACGGTGATCTTCTCGCCCGCGGCGAACGCCAGGCCCGGCAGCATGAGCAGCGCGCAGGCAAGCGTGATCAGGAACGTGCGGATAGCTTTAATGGGGGTCTTCATAACCCGCCTCCTCTCTCGCAACATGCGAAAGATCGGGAGGGCAGGTGAGCATAGCTGGCTGAACTGGCCCGGAGTAGAACCGGGATCCCATGATTGGCGTAACAGAAGCTCTTGCCATGCCCTCGGATTCTGTTGTGAATAGAAGTCTAGCAGATGATGCCCGGTGAATCACGATATGCCAAACCGCAGGGTCAAAACCTGCAGCATTGACATGGGATATGGCTTGCAAAAAAGATGCCGCTACGCGAGGTGTCCCACCTGCGGGCGCCTTGCCTTGCTCGACCAGATAAGAATCGCGATGCCGGCGATCACGAGCGGCAGCGACAGAAGCTGCCCCATGGTGATGAAGCCGAAAAGATAGCCGAGCTGGGCATCGGGCACGCGCACGAACTCGATGAGGAAACGGAAGATGCCGTAGAGCACGAGGAACGAGCCCAGGAAGAATCCCTGATGGCGCGGCGGCACCTTGCGCGAGAGCGCGAAGAGTACCAGGAAGATGACGATGCCCTCGAGAATGGCCTCGTAGAGCTGCGAGGGATGGCGGTACACGTTGCCGCCCGTCTCGAACATGACGCCCCAGGGAAGGCTGGTCTCCTTGCCCCAGAGCTCGCCGTTCACGAAGTTGGCGCAGCGGCCGAAGAAGAGCCCGAGCGGGGCACCGCACACCACGAGATCTCCCAGCGTGAGGAAGCTCGCATGGATGGAACGCGCGGCGATGGCGCATCCCACCACGGCGCCGACAAGGCCTCCGTGGAAGCTCATGCCGCCTTGGTTGAGCAGGAAGATCTCGAGCGGGTGCGCAAGGTAGTATCCCGCACCGTAGAAGACCACGTAGCCGATGCGCGCGCCGATGATGATGCCGAAGGCGATGCCCAGCATGACGGTGTAGATATCGTCGCCGGTGAGGTCGAGCTTCCAGCGCTTGGCATAGGCGTACATGATAAGGCCGGCGCAGATGAAGCCCGCCATGTAGGCAAGGCCGTACCAGCGCACTTCGACGGGTCCGAAGGCGAAGGCGATGGGGTCGAGGCTATGGTAGAGTTCGTCGAGCCACATGGCTGGGTGCGCCTTAGATGGCGGGCTGAACCCTCGTGACGCCGGGCACGTGATCCATGAGGATGCGCTCGATGCCCTCGCTCATGTCGTAGGCGGAAAGCGGGCAGCCTGCGCAGGCGCCCTGCATCTCGAGCGTGACCACGCCGTCGTCGGTGACGTCGATGAGGGCAAGGTCGCCGCCGTCGGCCTGCAGGCTCTGGCGGATGACGTTCAGGGTTGACTCGAGAAGTTCGCGGTTGACAGCCATGGTATGTCCTCTCATGAGAGCGAATTCCTAGTTGACGGTAGATATATTACCCAATGCCAGAGAAAAGATGCCCGGAAGTTGTATTCGGGTCCTTCTCCGCAGGATGTGCACCGTTACGAACGGCCTCGAGGGCGCGGACGATGCGCGCGACGGCGCGTGCGGTCTGCGCGGGATCGAGCAGCGTGCAATCGGCCATGAAGCGGCTCACGCTGGCGGAGACGAGCTCGCCGATGTGCGGCGTCATGTCGACGGGCCAGGCGCTGTAGATGCGCGAGCGGCCGTGGATGTCGGTGCGCACGGGGAGGAGATGCCCATCGATGTTCTTGAGGCGGATGTCCTGCTGGCGCAGGGCGCAGCGCGCGCAGTCGTGGATGCAGCGGTCTGCGGCCTGGAGCACGCAGTGCTCGGAGGTCATCACGCGCACGCGGCCCGAGACGATGGCGCCCACGGGAATGTGCGCCGAGGGTGCGATGCGGCGGATCTGCTCGAGGGTGATTTCGTGCGAGAGCCACAGGCCCTCGGCGCCCCAGGATTCGAGGGCGGCGATGCCGCTCGCGTTGTGCACGGGGACGCAGGGGCGAATCTCGGGGAGGGCGCCCATCTCGGCAGCCGCGGCGAACTCGGACATGTTTCCGCAGGCCACGGGCTTGCCAGCTACGATGAGCGGATCGAGACGCGCGTGATCGCCCGCGCGGCATACCTCGTCGAGCCAGGGAATCACGCCCTCGGGCCATTCGCCTTGGGCGAGCGCATCCGCCGTGGCATAGATGCGCGTGGCGCCGGCGTCGATCGCTGCACGCGCCGCTTCGGCATCTGCCACCAGCGCGCACACCTGACAAATGGACAGGTCGTTTGTCATATCGTGTGCGATGGAATCGTTTGCAACCTGACAAATGACCTGTCCATTTGTCAGGTTACGCTGCGCGTAGGGGGCGAGCAGGGCCTGCTCGAGCTTGTCGCAGGCGGCGGCGCGCACAGCGTGCACGGCCGAGAAGCCCATGCCGCAGCCGGCATCGAGCTCGCACGAGACCTCACGGGGCTCGAAGGGCGTGGTGCCCATGCGGCATACATGCTCGACGAGCTCGTCCTCCGAGACCTCCTTGGTCCGGGCGGCCTCGACTGTGAAGCCCTGCTCGGACACGCAGATACCCGCCTCCGGTACGGAGAGCTCGATCGTGAACGGCTCTCCCAGGCGAGCGATGATGCGCACGTCAACGGCGCGCTTACGGGCAATCGGGCGCCCGAGCACGCGGTCCACATCGTCGAAGGCGCCTTGGCTGCGGATCACGCGCACGGCGCTGCCAACATCGGCCACGCGCACGCCGGTGACCTCGATTTCCTCGCCAGCCTGCGCGTTGTCGCGCACGGTGGCCGTGAAGTACTGCGAGGGGTCTGAGCTGGGGCGGATCTCGAGCAGATCTCCCGCGCCCACAGGCTCGGTGAGCACGATGCGCAGCCGTGCGCGCGGATGGCGGCGCAGCCTTGTGCGGCCGCCGGGCTTGGACGGCTTGGTGACACGCACCTCGTCCTCGAGCTGCTCGGAGAAGATCACGCTTCCCACCAGCTCGCCGCGGTTGTTCGAGCGGTCATAGCTCATCATCTCGTCGCCCGAGGTGCCGAAGTAGTAGGCGTTGGTGAAGTCGCGGTTGAACGCGCGCTTGAGCTGACGCCTGCGTGCGGCATCCACACCGGGGGCCGCCTCGCGTCCTGCGGCGAGGTCGTCCAGCGCACCGCGATAGGCCGAGATGACCGCATACACGTAGTCGGGCGACTTCATGCGTCCCTCCACTTTGAGCGACCCCACGCCAGCGTCAGCCATGGCGGCAAGGTCGTCGAAGGCATAGAGGTCCTTAGGGCAGAGCGGGCGCTCGCGTCCCGGCGCGAGGAGGTTCTCTCCGCGCTCGTCGATCATCTCGTAGGGGAGGCGGCAAGGCTGCGCGCAGATGCCGCGGTTGGCCGAGCGCCCGCCGAAGAACGAGCTCATAAGGCAGATGCCCGAATAGCAGAAGCAGATGGCGCCATGGCCGAAGCACTCGATCTCGACGCCCGTCTTGGCGATCTGATCCATCTCGGCAATGGTGAGCTCGCGCGAGAGGGTCACGCGGTTGGCGCCGTGCTCGGCGCACCAGCGTGTGGCGCGCGCATCGTGGATGTTGGCCTGTGTGGAGATGTGGCACTCGACCTCGGGCCAGCGCTGGGAAATCTCCCAGAGCAAGCCCCAGTCCTGGATGATGAAGGCGTCGGCGCCCAGCTTCCAGGCCAACGCGACCGTCTCGAGCGCATGCTCCATCTCGTCATCCTGGATGATGATGTTGATGGTCACATAGACGCGCGCGCCGGCCAAATGTGCATCGTGGCAGGCCTTCTCGAAGGTCTCGGGCGTGAAATTATTGGCCATACGGCGCGCGTTGAAGTTGTTGCCGAGCGCGCAGTAGATGGCATCGGCCCCGCCCGCGAGCGCGGCATAGAACGCCTGCGGCTCGCCAGCGGGGGCGAGAAGTTCGGGTATGTTGCGAGACGCGCCGGACACTAGACCAGCTTGGCCCACTTGCGCTTGCCGGACTGCAGCACCGCGCCGGCGGCGAGCAGGGCGGGATCGACGTTGTAGCTCTTCGCGGGAAGCGCCTCGCCGTTGATCTTGACGGCGCCGCCGTCAATGGCGCGACGGGCATCGCCAGCGCTTGCGGCGATGCCGCAGGCGATGAGCACCTTGGGCAGGTAGACCTTGCCCTCGTCGTTGAGCTCCACCACGTCGGCGGCGGCGAACTCGGGCACGTCGTCGGGCATCTCGTTCTGCTTGAACTGGCGGTCGAAGGCCTCCTCGGCGAGCTGGCCTGCGCCCTCGCCATGGTAGAGGTCCACGATGTTGCGGGCGAGCGCGCGCTTCATCTTGTAGGGATCGGCGGTGCCGGCCGCGAAGGCGGCATCGATCTCGTCGATCTCGTCAACGGTGAGCGTGGAGCACAGGCGGAAGTACATGGGGATGATGTCGTCGTTGATCGACATGAGCTTGCCGTACATGTCGTTGGGCTCATCGGTGAGGCCCACGTAGTTGCCATAGCTCTTGGACATCTTCTTGACGCCGTCGAGGCCCACGAGCAGGGGCACCGTGAGCGCGACCTGCGGCTCCATGCCCTCGGCGCGCATGAGGTCGCGGCCGGCGAGCAGGTTGAAGATCTGGTCGTTGCCGCCCATCT
>CAMNAH010000086.1 GCA_946530775.1 uncultured Coriobacteriales bacterium | reverse complement strand
CGGTGGTGGAGATGATGGCGGTGGGGATGCCGAGCTTCTGCATGTTGACGCCGGTGTCGACCACATTGCCCGTGGGATAGCGGCGGCCGATATTGGTGTAGTCGTCGATGCAGTTATCGCCGATGCCTGCTGCTGTTTTCATGGGACCTGCCCTTTCTGTCGCGCGTACGGGCTAATCGGTATGGAAAAGTTGTCAACTTATATAGTATCTTATCCACTGCCGCCGAGATAGCGCTGCAAGATCGTGCGCTGTCCCGTCAACGGCAAAATGCAACCGATGGGCGTGAGTTGCGGTTGCACAACGCGAAATTGGTATAATATTCGCCTTAGGTTATCCAGTCCTTACGAGAGCAACCAGATGAGAGGAGCACAACATGAAGGTTGCAGCTGCAGGCGACAACTGCGTCGACGTCTACGAGAAGGAAGGCAAGAGCTACCCGGGCGGCAATCCCGTCAACGTGGCCGTCTACCTCAGGCGCATGGGCTTCGACGCCTCGTTCACGAGCGTCGTGGGCGACGATCAGTGGGGCCAGCGCATGGCCGATGCCCTCACCGAGAAGGGCGTCGACATCAGCCATCTGCATGTTGAGCACGGCGACACCGCCGTCACCAAGGTCGAGATCGTCGACGGCAACCGCGTCTTCGGCGACTACATCGAGGGCGTCATGGAGACCTTCAAGCTCTCCGATGAGGACGTAGAGTTCATCTGCACCCACGATCTTTTCGTTAGCGGCATCTGGGGCCACTGCGACGACCGCCTGCAGCAGATCCACGACGCAGGCATCACCACGGTCTTCGACTACTCCGACCAGCCCCAGGACCCCATGGTCGACGCCACGCTGGCCTATGTCGACTACGCCTTCTTCGGCCTCGAGAGCGATGACAATGAGGAGGTCCGTGCCTTCATGGTCGAGAAGCAGGCCAAGGGCCCCAAGGCCGTCATCGTCACCCTGGGCGAGAACGGCAGCCTAGCCTACGACGGCACCGAGTTCCACAAGGGCGACATCGTGAAGTGCGAGGTCGTCGACACCATGGGCGCGGGCGACTCCTTCATCGCCGGCTTCATCGTGGGCATCCTCGAGGGCCAGACCATCGACGAGTGCATGGTCACCGGCGCCAAGTCCTCCGCCGTCACCCTCGGCTACTCCGGAGCGTGGTAAGGTTTTCGCTGAAGGATCTGCTCGTCGCTTTGGAAAGGGATGATCATGGAACAGCGTTTCACGGATAAGGTCGTCATCACCACGGGAGCCGCAGGCGGCATCGGCAAGGCGGTCGCCAAGCGCTTCTACGACGAGGGCGCCAAGGTCGTCATGCTCGACGTGAAGAAGGAGTGGGTCGACTCCGTGGTCGAGAAGTTCGGCATGGATCCCGAGCGCGTCTTCTCGGCAGGCTTCGACATCACCGACGAGGAGGCCGTTAAGAGCGTCATCGACGAGGTCATGGCCAAGTGGGGCCGCATCGACGTGCTCAACAACATCGCGGGCAACGGCGGCGACCAGATGGACATGGAGGAGAAGCCCCTCGACGAGTGGAAGATGGTCTACGACATCAACGTCTTCGGCACCGTGCGCATGATCAAGTACGTGCTGCCCATCATGAAGGCGCAAAAGAGCGGCGCTATCACCAACACCTCGAGCGTCTCGGGCATGTTCGGCTATGCCGGCGAGAGCGCGTACGGCTCGTCCAAGTGGGCGGTCCGCGGCCTCACCAAGAACATCGCGAACGAGAACGGCGGCCTGACGGGCGTGCGCGTGAACTCCGTCGCCCCCGGCTGGGTGAACACCGCGATGTTCCAGAAGGCGCTCGACGACTACGTTGCCCAGGGCTATGAGGACCCCATGGCCAACGTCACCCTGGGACCGCTCGGACGTCCCGCCGAGCCCTCCGAGATCGCCGCCATCTTCGCGTTCCTCGCGAGCGATGACGCCGCCATCATCAACGGCTCGAACATCCTCTGCGACGGCGGCATGACCCTGGGATAAAGGCATCCGCACAGACTGCTTCCCCAAGCGCCGGGCCTCCAACCGCCCGGCGCTTTTTTCTGTCAAATGGACAGGTCATTTGTCAGATTTTAGCTGCGGAAACGGCAAACGGCAGGTTGCCGCGGTAGTACGTCTCAGCAACAAGGGCACGCCGCATCGAGGGCTCGAGCAGATTGAACGCATCGCTCAGGACGCCCGAGAGGACGATCGATCCGGGGTCGAGCACGGTTGCAAGCGCCGCCAGCGCACGGCCGAGGGCGTAGCCCAGCTCATCGAATGTGGCAGGCGAAGCGCTCGGAATCGCCGCCGCAAGCGCCTCGTCGAGACGCGTCCCATAGGGAGCAAGCAGCCGCTGGAAGCACTCGATAAGCAGCTCGCCCGGATCATCGGCGTCCTCGGCGAGCAAGAAACCGCCGAGCTGCGGGCACGAACCGTCGCGCATGGGTCGCTCACGTCCGTTGAGCAGAACGCGCAGCGGCAGCGAATCATGCGAGAGCGATACCTCGAGCACATGCTCGGATGGCTCGGCGGGACGGGGCAGCTCGCCGGCACGACCGCGCAGCGCAAGTGCCACGGCGCCGAGGAAGGCCCCCAGATAGCCCAGGCTGGTCGGCGAGAAGGCGACCGCCTGAGGGCAGAGCCGCGCGAACTCGCGCTCGAGCGAGGGCCCGAACGTGTCGTATTGCAGCGACATGCCGCCGCCGATCACAACGGCGTCCACATCAACGGCCGAGCAGATGGGTGCGAGCACGCGCGCGAGCAGACGTCCTTCGAGCTCGAGCGCGGAGATGGCGGGAGCATCGCCCGCACGGGCGAGGTCGGCCATGACGCGGCCGTCAACGGCAACGCCGTCGACCGTCTCCTCCCCTCCCGCGGCAAGGTAGTTCTTCACGAGTCCGCGCCCGCAGGCATGCGCCTCGAGCACGCCGGGAAGGCCTTGGTCCGACGCGTATCCATGGCGGTCGGCGATGACGAGGCCCACCTCGCCCGCATGCCCGAAGGCTCCGTAGTACACGCCGTCATCGAGCACATGCGTGCCGCCCACGCCGGTGGAGATGGTCACATAGAGGATGTGCCCGCCACGCGCCGCACCGAACATCTGCTCGGCCAAAGCCGCGGCTTTGCAGTCGTTATCGGCGTAGAAAGGCAACCTATAGCGCTTTTCGAGCAGCGCGCAGAGGGGGTATCCCTTGATCTTGAGGAAATCGGTGTCGAGAATATCGCCTGTCACGGGATCGGTGAAGCCGGGCACGGTGACGCCTGCCACCATCGCGCGCGCGAACCGCTCCGGCTCCACCGCACGCAGCGCATCGATGCCCGCGCAGAGCTGCTCGAAGAACAGCCCCTCGTCGAGCCCCTCTCCCGTGGTGCCAACCCACTCGTAGCGCTTGGAGCAGAGCACCTCGCCCGCAGGCGTCGCGAGGCCCACGATGAACTTGGAACCGCCGATGTCGATGGCGAGGATAAGGTCTTCCGCGTTCATGCTAGTCCTCGTATCCCGGCACCATGACCGGATCGAGCGCAGGCACGAGCGGGATCGAGAGGTCGATGCCCATGGCCTCGCTGATGAGATACGAGAGCACCTGGAAGGGGATCAGATACTCGACGGCGCTCAGATGCGGTACCTCGGAGCTCGCCACGGGAATATCGAGCGGTCCCATCTGCGGATCGTTCGCATGCCGCAGGCACACGCGTTTGTCGTTGTAGACCGCGAGCGCATCGGCGAGAACGAGCGCACGGTCGCGCTCCTCCCCCGCCTCGGCGCAGATGAAGAAGACCATGTCGTCGCGGCGAAGCGCCCTGAACGGCCCATGCATGCCCTCTTCGAGCTCGAGGGGAAGCGTGGGCACCTGATGACATTCGTAGAACTTGAGCGCCGCCTCCTGCGCAGTGCCCCAGCCCGCGCCGTAGCCCATGATGAAGAACTGACCGGCACCCATCGCGGCATCGCGATGGTCCTCGAACCAGCGCGTGCTGGCATCGATGGTCGCCGCCACGTTGCAGGGCAGGTCCTCGAAAGCACGCAGATAGCGGGCATGCTCGGCATCGTCGATACGGCCCAGCGCATGGGCGGCGTCGACGAAGCACATGAGGATCGAGAGCAGGGCGATGCTCTGGCCCTTGGTCGTGGCCATGGCAACCTCGTGGCCGCCCGGCTTGGGCAGGACCACATCGCACTCGCGCGCCAGCACGCCCGTCGGGTTGAGCGTCGTGCACATGACGGCAACGCCGGCGGCACGCGCCGCACGCGCAGCATCCACCTGCCCGCGCGAATGGCCCGACTCCGCAGGGCATACGAGCAGCACCTCGTCGGGCGCATAGACCTCGGGCACATGCAGGCCGCCATGACGGTTGAAATAGGCGGCGGGCACCGCGCTGGCATCGGCCCCGAGAAGCTCGGACGCCGCCTCCATGAGCGCGCAGCCCACGTACCATGGGGAGCCGTTGCCCACGAAGAAGACGCGCCTGATGCGCCTCGTGCGCACGAGCTCCACAAAAGGCGCCGTGAGCAGCTCGCGCTGCTCCACCAGCTGGCGGAGCAGCTCGGGCTGCTCGAGAATCTCGTCCATCATCGCGTGTGCGGGATCGCTCACAGGCATGGGGATCCTCCCGTTAGAGCGTGGCCATCCAAGCCTCGACGTCCGAGAGCGGCGGGTAGCCCTCGCCCGGACGATTGGTCATCGTTCCCTCGCGGGTAACCTTGTAGGCGGCGTATTTGCTCGCCCACGCGACGGAATCGCTCAACGTCTTGCCCTCCACGATGCCCTTCGCCGTGGCGGCCAAAAAGCCGTCGCCTGCACCGATGGTATAGACGGCCTTGACGGGCGTGGCGGCCACCTCGAAGTAGTCGTCGCCGTCGAGCACCGCGGAGCCCTTGGAGCCGCAGGTCATGATGACGCCGCCGCAGCCGTACTCGGCCTTGATCTGACGGAGCACCTGCTCGAAGGGCGTGTCGTAATCCTCGGGAAGCCCGCAGAGCACGCCCGCCTCGGCATCGTTCACCACGAGGTAGTCGATAAAGGAGAGGTCGCCCATGGGCTGGTCGGGCAGCGGCGATGCATTGCACATCGTGAGCATGCCGAACTCCTCCTTGGCGATTTTGGCGCCGTCGAGGGCTTTCTGGAAGGGCATGCCGAAGCCGGTGATGAAGACCTTTGCCTCCTTCATGGCCTCGATGGCGGCATGCGTCTCGTCCCAGGTGAGCGCGCGGCAGGCGGAGTCGCCGTCGACGATGGTGTTGAGGCCGTCGTCGTCGATCATGATGAGGCCCGTGCCGGTGGCCACGGAGAGGTCGTAATACATGTACTTGGTGAAGACGCCGGCCTCGGTCATCCAGTCGTCGCCCATCTTGCCCCAGGGGTCATCTCCCACCTTGCCGATATAGCCGGCAGAGACGCCCAGGCGGCCCAGCGCAACCGAGACCGTGGCGCCCTTGCCGCCGTCCTCCTCGACATGCCAGTCCCAGGCCTCCATGGTCTCGCTGCGGCGCGGCAGACGGTGCACGCGGCAGACCTGGCCCACGCCGTGGCTGTTCATGACGATGACGTCGA
>CAMNAH010000085.1 GCA_946530775.1 uncultured Coriobacteriales bacterium | reverse complement strand
GTGATGAACTCCCAGGCCCAGGCGATGGCGTCGGCCTTGGAGTAGCCGCCGAAGGAGAAGTTGCCGAGCATCTCGAAGAACGAGAGGTGGCGCGAGTCGCCGATGTTGTCGATGTCGTTGGTGCGCAGGCACTTCTGGCAGGAGCACGCGCCGATCTCGGGCATGGTCTTGATGCCCTGGTAGTACTCCTTGAACTGGTTCATGCCAGCGTTGGTCAGCAGAAGCGACGGGTCGTCGGGCACGAGGGAGGACGACGGATAGAGCTTGCAGCCCTTCGATTCGAAGAACTTCAGGAAGTCGTCGCGGATCTCCGCGGTGGTCATCGTCTTATAGTCGGACATGCTGGTATCTCGCTCCTCAACTATCACGTTCCGCTGATGCGGACCTGCTATATGCACAATTGATAGATTATACCGCATGCTTGACGCTCAATTGCGCCCAGAGCTGCAGTTATGGAGCTGTTCACACAGTAGGCCGAGGAAGGATGCCGCCGTAAGCGAATCGCTATACGGTTGCGGCGGGCTCGATCTTCTCCTGCAGGCGGCGCAGCGTCTTGCGCAGCAGGCGCGAGACCTGCACCTGCGAGATGTCGAGCTCCTTGGCGATCTCGACCTGCGTGAGGCCGTCGATGAAGCGCATGCGCACCACCTGCTGCTCGCGGGGCGAGAAGCCCGCGATGGCCTCCTCCAGCACGAGACGGTCATCGGTGCCGGCGAGGTCCTTGTCCTCGTCGCCCAGATGGTCCATGAGCGTGGGCGCGTCCTCGTCGTCGCTGCTGCTGCTCGTCTCGAACGAGACGGCGCTGTAGGCGCTCGACGATTCCATGGCCTCGAGCACCTCGTCGACCGAGACGCCCAGGTGCTCCGCGATCTCGGAAACAGACGGCATGTGCCCCAGCTCGACCGCCAGATCGTCGGTCGTGCGGTTGACCTTCTGCGAGAGCTCCTGCAGGCGGCGCGGCACGCGCACCGACCAGCCCTTGTCGCGGAAATGGCGGCGCAGCTCGCCCATGATGGTGGGCGTGGCATAGGTGGAGAACTCGAGGCCGCGCTCGGGCTCGAAGCGATCGATGGCCTTGATCAGGCCGAGGTAGGCCACCTGCTCGAGGTCCTCGTCTGACTCGCCGCGGTTCTTGAACTTGCGGGCAAGGAAGCGGGCGAGGCCCTCGTAGGCCATGATGAGCTGGGAGCGCGCCTCCTCGTCGCCCGCGCGCATGGCGCGGAAGAGCCGGCGCGTGCGCAGGCGGTTCCATTTGACCTGGCGCTGGCCCGACGGGGCGCCGGCCTCGTCTATGCCGTCGTCTTCCTCATCGGGCTCGTCCTCGACGTCGAGCGGCTCCTGGTCCTCGTCATCGAGATAGGCCTGCTCGCCGTCGTCCTCCTCGTCGGGAAGATCGATGTAATCGTCGTCCGAGTAGATCGACATGCTAGGCGATCCTCTTCGCAAGGTGCAGCCTGGAGGCGGCCTCGTCGATCTCGAACTCGTCGCACACGGCGGCAAGCAGCAGCCGTGCGAGCTCGAGCTCGTCGGTATCGCCGAGCGCAGAGCCCAGCGAGAAGTCCATGGCGATGCCCTCGTCGCCCAGCGTGAATGCGATGGCGCACGTATCGGGCTTGGAGGCGCAGGCGAGCACGAAGCCCTCCTCGGCAGCCATGCGGACCTCCTCGACATCGTCGAGGTTCATATCGAGGCACACCGCGAGGTTGGCGGCCAGCATGCGCACCGTGCGTGCGAACGCCGCCTCCGCGGGGACGGAGAGTTCAACGTGGGAGGTATTCATGGGAACCGGACCTACTCGGCCTTCTCTTCGACGGGAGCCTTGGCAGCGGGGGTCTCCTCGGCGGGAGCCTCGGCAGCGGGGGTCTCGGCGTAGACCACGTAGTCGGTCTTATCGACCGCAGCGGGCGCCTCGGCCGCAGGCGCGGCGGGCTCGGCCGCAGGGGCCTTGAGCTGGGTCTCGGTCTTCTGCGACTTGCGACGCTTGCCGGTGAGGCGGCCTACCGCGCTGGTGACGGAGTTGACGGCGCTCGTGGCGGCATGGCTCGCGCCGGTGGCGACGCTGCTCACGGCACCGGTGGCGCCGGAGACATCGCCCAGGATGCTGTTCACGCCATCGAGCGTGCCGCCCACCTTGCCGAGCAGGTCGGGAACCTGCTTGATGGAGGGATCGAGCTCGTCCATGATGCCGTCGACCTTGCCGATGATGGGCTGGACCTGGCCGATGGTGTCGTTGGCCGAGACGGACAGCTCGTCGACGACCTGGCGAGCCTTGCGGATGGTGAGCGCGAGCTCGACGATAGCCCAGACGCCGGCGCAGGCGAGCACGATGAGAACGATCTGAATGGGATCCATGGTTTCCTCCTCGACGGGATCAATCCCTAAAACATATTCATGTTGCCTATTCTACCCATCATCACGGGCGGTATGTCCCTCGTCTTGCTCCGAGCGGTCGCGGGACGCCGCCTCGGCGCGCCATGCCTCCCAGCCGCGCGGGCCGGGCGTGTAGAAGGCACCCTTCTCGAGGCCGTCGGGGAGGTAGCGCTGTGCGACCCATCCCGCCGGGTAGTTGTGCGGATAGAGGTAGGGTCCGTACTCGTCGGAGCCCGGGCGATGGCGGTCGCGCAGATGCGCGGGAACCTCGCGGCGCGGACCGCGGCGCACCTCCTCGAGGGCAGCGTCGATGCCCGCCTCGGCGGCGTTGCTCTTGGGCGCGAGGCAGTTGTAGATGGCGGCCTGCGCCAGGTTGATGCGACATTCGGGATAGCCGATGACCTCGGTGGCCTTGAACGCGGCCTCGGCCACGAGCAGGGCCTGCGGGTCGGCGTTGCCGATGTCCTCGGAGGCGCAGATCATGATGCGGCGCGCGATGAACTTGGGGTCCTCGCCGGCGTCGATCATGCGGGCGAGCCAGTAGAGCGCGGCATCGGGATCGCTTCCGCGCATGGATTTGATGAACGCGGAGATGATGTCGTAGTGCATGTCGCCATGCTTATCGTACGAGAGGCCGCGGCGCGGGTTGGCATCTATGACGTGCTCGCGCGTGATGACGATGGGCTCGTCTGCGTCCGCGCCTGCAGGCGGCGTGGCCATCTGGCTCGCGAGCTCGAGCGTGGTGAGCGCGGCGCGCCCGTCTCCGCCGGCGAGCGTGACGATCTCGTCCTCGGCATCCTGCTCGAGCGAGAAGCGCCCCGCCAGGCCATGCTCGTCGACGAGCGCGCGGTCGATAAGCGTGCGGATGGCATCGTCTGCGAGCACCGTGAGCTCGATCACGCGCGAACGCGAGATGAGCGCCGAGTTGACCTCGAAGAAGGGGTTCTCGGTGGTGGCGCCCACGAGCACCACCACGCGGTCCTCCACCGCATGGAGCAGGGCGTCCTGCTGGGTGCGGTTGAAGCGGTGGATCTCGTCGATGAAGAGGATGGTGCGCTGGCCCGTGGTGAGCAGCCTGCTCTCGGCGGCATCGATGGCCTGGCGCAGATCCTTGACCGTGCCCGTGACGGCGGAGACCTCCACGAAGGCGGCATGACTCGTGTTGGCGATGATGCGCGCGAGCGTGGTCTTGCCCGTGCCGGCGGGGCCGTAGAGGATGATCGAGGAGAGCGCGTCCTGCTCGATGGCGCGGCGCAGCCACGAGCCCTCCCCCACCGCGGCCTCCTGGCCCACATAGCCGTCGAGCGTCTGCGGGCGCATGCGCACCGCGAGCGGGGCGTTGAGGTTGCGCTTGTAGCGCTCGGCTTGTGTGAACAACGTGTCCATGTAACAGATTGTAGACCAGATTCTGCCGCGGGGCGCCCCGTGCACGTGCACGCGTGCTACTATCGCAAAGGTTGAAAGGATGATTATGGATCGTGCCCCCATCATAGGCATCTGCATGCGCGTGGGCGACAACCCCGTGCATGCGAGCGTCGATATCCGCTACCTGCGCCGCATCGAGGAGGCGGGCGGCATCCCCATCGCGCTGCCCTACGGCTTCGAGGCTGCCAAGCATGCCGGCGCGGTGCTCGATGCCATCGACGGACTGCTGCTCACCGGCGGCGGCGATCCCGCTCCCGACAGCTTCGGCGGCAGCCCCTACAGCAAGGGCTGCAAGGCCAAGCTCTCGCTCCTCTCGGCCGAGCGCGACGTGTTCGAGTATGCCGCCGCGCGTGCCGCATGGGAACGCGACATGCCCACGCTGGGCATCTGCCGCGGCCTGCAGGTCATGAACATCACCTTCGGCGGCACGCTCGTGCGCGACATCTCCGAGCTCGAGGGCGTCCGTATCAACCACGCCGTGCTCGACCGCACCGACCAGCCCGTGCACCGCGTCAACATCAAGGAGGGCTCCAAGCTCGCCCAGGTGCTCGGCACCACCGAGCTGGGCGTGAACTCGCTGCACCACCTCGCTATCAGCGAGTGCGCCGAGGGCGGCGAGGTCGTGGCCTGGGCTCCCGACCGCACGCCGGAGGGCCTCGAGTTCCCCGAGAAGAGCTTCTTTCTGGGCGTGCAGTGGCATCCCGAAATCATCGCCAACACGCCGCAGCTCTTCGAGGCGTTTATCGCCGCCTGCAAGGCCAAGATGTAGGTCTCGTAGACCGCTAGGGTGTTTAGACGTTTAACAATCCGCACACTTCTCCCCATAGAAATGTGCGGCTTCTAAGAAGCTGCAGCTCAGACGGTTATTAATCGTTTTTACCATCGAGAAATGAACCGACCCTTAAGCCGCTTTCACTGTTTTTATCCCCGTTTTAAGTCCTCGCGCTCTAAGACGACGGGCCCCGGTTTTGCTCTGGAATGTTTTGCGAAGCGTACATTCCAGGGCAAACCGGGGCCCGCCCATTCGTCTTACAGCGCGAACTTACGCCATGATCTTGCGGAAGAGCTCCTTCACGGTCTCATGGTCGGCCTCACGCGGGTTGCCGGGATAGCAGGCATCGGCGAGGGCGTCGTCGGCGAGCTGGTCGAGGTCCTCCTCCACCAGGCCGTTGCAGGTCTTGGGGATGTTGACGTCGGCGGAGAGCTGGCGCACGGCGGCGATGGCGGCGTCGGCGGCCTCATCCTCGGTCATGCCGGTGGTGTCGACGCCCATGGCAACGGCGACCTCGGCGAGGCGCTTGGCCACGACGGGCTTGTTGAACTCCATCGCGATGGGGAGCAGCATGGCGCAGGCAACGCCGTGCGGGGTGTCGTAGTGCGCGGAGAGGGTGTGCGCCATGGCGTGGTCGATGCCCAGGCCCACGTTGGAGAAGCCCATGCCGGCGACATACTGGCCGAGAGCCATGCCCTCGCGGCCGCTGCCGGGCTGGCCGCTCTGGGCCTCGGCGTAGGCGTCGCGCAGGTTCTGGGCGATGAGCTGGATGGCCTTGAAGTGGAACATGTCGGAGAGCTCCCAGGCGCCGCGGGTGGTGTAGCCCTCGATGGCGTGGGTGAGCGCGTCCATGCCGGTGGCTGCGGTGAGGCCGGCGGGCATGGAGGCCATCATGTCGGGGTCGACGATGGCGACATCGGGGATGTCGTTGGTGTCGACGCACACGAACTTGCGGACCTTCTCGGGGTCGG
>CAMNAH010000084.1 GCA_946530775.1 uncultured Coriobacteriales bacterium | reverse complement strand
CCGCGTGGTCGGCCTCGAGCTTCTCGGGGCTGCAGAAGCAGTAGTAGGCCTTGCCCTCGGCGACGAGGCGCATGGCGGCCTCGCGGTAGATGGGCAGGCACTCCGTCTGCCAGTAGGGGCCGAAGTCGCCGCCGACCTCGGGACCCTCGTCCCAATCGAGGCCGAGCCAACGCATGGCGCGGAGGATGATCTGGGTGTTCTCATCGGTCGAGCGGGTGGGGTCGGTATCGTCGATGCGCAGGATGAACGTGCCGCCCATAGCGCGGGCGAATGCCCAGTTGTAGATGGCGGTGCGGGCGCCTCCAATGTGGAGTTTTCCTGTAGGGGAGGGCGCGAAGCGCACGCGCACGCGGGAATCGGTTGCCAAAATGGACTCCTATCGATGTGCTGTTTCACCGCGTCTTTGCACGGCGTACTTCAGTATATCGCTTGTTCTGTATGCTCGTCTTCGTGCCAAGAGATCGCTTTTGAAAAATAGTTGACAAATAGTCAATATTTTTACTGACTATGGGTCATTTTTCGACTAGAATGTTATTTTCTGGCACTGTCGGAAAAGCGTCATTTCCATGCTAAACTTAGCTCGAGGCCAGCCCTTACGAAGGGGGATGACGCTATGTCCGCTCGAATCCGCAAGACCGAGGTTCCCGCAAAGAACTCTCGCAAGAGCATGGCCACACGCGCCCGCATCATGCAATCTGCAACGGAGTTCATCTCCGAGCGCGGCTCCACCGATTTCCAGATGAACGAGATCTCAGAACGCTGCGACCTTTCCAAGGGCGCGCTCTACTATTACTTCATCGACAAGGCCGACCTGATGGATGCCATCTTCGACCAGGTAATAGGGGACCTGGCCGATTCCATCGAGTCGGCCGTCGCCGAGGTTTCCACGCCTCTCGAGGCCATCTACGAGATCGTGCTTACCCTTGTCAAGACCATCCGCAGCGAGCGCCCGCTCGTGTTCGCTATGGTGGAGGAGCTCTTCGTGCCCGTTTCCGTGGAGGAGCCGGGTGAGGGCACGTTCTCGCGCGTCCTCGAGCTGCTCGTGCGCTATATCGAGGAGGCGCAGGCGCAGGAGCTCGTCAGACGCGAGTTCAACAGCACGATGACCGCGAATGCCATCGCCGGCGCCTGCATCTACACGGCGCTCGGATCCCTCTCCGCTGCAGAGGCCATCGCCGCCCCGGCGCTCGAGGCCTCGGTGCGCGAGTACCTTCTCATGGTCATGACCGGCGCCGCCACCGAGAAGGGTCTCGAAGCCATCCGTGCCTACAGCGAGGCCAAGCAGGCATAAGGCCGCGCTCCGCTAGGTTTTCTACGAGTTCAGCTAAACGACGCACGCGTCTTAATCGCGCATGCCAGGGAAGAGCTTGCGCTTCTTGAATTCCGCCTGCATCGTCTTGAGCATGAGCTTCACATCGTCCAGGCCGAGGTGCTTCTCGGCCTGTCCGCTCTTGAGCGTCTTGCGCCTGCGCGCCCAGTTCTCGAGCGAGGCCGGGCTCGACTCGCGGGGGAGCGTGCGCACCTCGGGGTCGAGGCGGCGGCAGATGTCGCGCGAGTCGATGATGACGATGCGGCCCTCCTTGCGTGCCTGCGCGTAGCCGGGCAGGTTGAAGGTGAGCCAGGTGTCCTCGAATGCGGCGTTGTGCGCCACGAGCGGCACCATGGTGAAGGCGGCGAGCAGCGCCTCGTGCATGGCCTTGTTCTCGCGGAACGGCGCCTTTCCCGCAACGTCCTTCCAGGTGATGTGGTGGATCTCCGAGAGGGGTACGCCCTTCTCGGCATAGAGGTCGGGGATGCCGAAATAGGCTGCGTAGGAGCTCTGGGGCTTGGCCTTGGGTGCGAGTTCCATGAGGGCGATGCCAGCGTTCACGATGTAGCCGCGTGCGGGGTCCTTGCTCGTGGTCTCGATGTCGAAGCCGCATACCGTGCCCGAGACGGGTGCTTCGGTGTAGACCACGGCGAGGTCGCGCGCATCGGGGCCTGCTGCCTTGGCGACCTCTTCCACGGGTCGTTTCTGCAGCCATGCGCAGGCGCGGCAGAGGTCGTCCGTCGAGAGGCCGCGCGAGAGCAGCGGGCTCGAAACATCGCGCAGCTTGTCGGCGCCGATGGCATCGCAGACCGCGCGGTTCTTGTCGGCCAGGCCGAGCACCAGGTCGAACGAGAAGGGCTCCTGTCCCAGCGGGGCCTCGCGCCACGTCTCGACGAGCAGGGCGAGCGCCTCCTCGTTCTGGATGCGCTCCTGGTTCAAGGCGTTCTCATCGGCGAAGAAGCCGGGCAGCGAGATGGCGCCTGCCACCTCGAGAGCTTGTGCGAGGTTCATCGAAGGTCCTTCTGGTGCGATGTGCGAGCTGTGCGTGCATGATTGTAGGATAGTTCGACCGCCATGGGCGCGACCGTTGCAAAACGCATGCCGTTGCCGTAAGGTTGACTCACTCGTCAAGAGGCGCCGCGTGCGGCGCATAGAGCGGAGGGACCGAGCCCTTTGATGCTCCGGCAACCACCCCAACGCGGGAACGGTGCCAATTCTCGGCAGACAGCCCGGGGCTGTCTGGAAGACGGGGAGAACGCATCGCTACGGGCTCCCTTTTGGCCGGGAGCCTTTTTCATGCGGCTCCCATGTGGCGCAACCGCGCAGGAAGGAGCCATGACATGGCATCCAACAGCTATTACTTCACCTCCGAGAGCGTGACCGAGGGACATCCCGATAAGATCTGCGACCAGATCTCCGATGCGGTGCTCGACGCCATTCTCGCCAAGGAGGCGCGACTCGAGTCCGAGGGCTACATCTCGCCCACGGGAGTGCCGGCGTGCGTGGACAATGTGCGCTGCGCCTGCGAGACCTTCGCCACCACGGGCACCATCCTCGTTGCCGGCGAGATCCGCACGCAGGCCTACGTTGACGTGCAGAAGATCGCCCGCGACGTGGTGCGCCGCATCGGCTATGACCGCGCCAAATACGGGTTCGACTGCGAGACCTGCGGCGTCATCAACATGATCCACGAGCAGAGCCCCGACATCGCGCAGGGCGTCGACGGCACCTTCGCGCGCGCCGACGAGGACGAGGTCGCGCGCATCGGCGCGGGCGACCAGGGCATGATGTTCGGCTATGCGAGCGACGAGACCGCGGCGCTCATGCCCATGCCCATCCACCTCGCGCAGCGCCTCGCCGAGCGCCTCACCGCCGTGCGCAAGGACGGCACCCTCGCGTACCTGCGCCCCGACGGCAAGACCCAGGTCACGGTGCGCTACGAGGACGATAGGCCCGTCGCCGTCACGGCCATCGTGGTCTCCACGCAGCACGACGACGCCATCGAGGACATGGGCATCATCAAGGCCGATGTGCTCGAGCACGTGATCGCCCCCGTGCTCGACGGGGAGGGCATCGCATGGCGCGATGCCGACATCTATGTGAACCCCACGGGACGCTTCGTGGTGGGCGGGCCCATGGGCGATACGGGCCTCACCGGCCGCAAGATCATCGTCGACACCTACGGCGGCATGGGCCGCCATGGCGGCGGGGCCTTCTCGGGCAAGGACTGCACCAAGGTGGACCGCTCCGGCGCCTATGCCGCGCGCTGGGTTGCCAAGAACGTGGTCGCCGCGGGCCTTGCCCACCGCTGCGAGGTGGAGCTCGCGTATGCCATCGGTGTGGCGCATCCGCTCTCGGTCATGGTCGACACGTTCGGCACGGGCACGGTGGACAACGCCATCATCGAGGATGCCGTGTGCTCGGTCTTCGACCTGCGTCCCGGCGCCATCATCCGCGACCTCGACCTGAGGCGCCCCATCTTCGAGAAGACCGCCGCCTACGGGCACTTCGGTCGCAACGACCCCGACTTCACCTGGGAGCGCACCGACCGCGTGGAGGAGCTCCGCGCCGCGGTGGCCGCATTGAGCGCGTAGCGCAACCGCGTGGGGGCTACAATCTGGCTGTTCGTGCAGGCGCCGCTAAGGGAGGCGGATATGTTCGTGAACCCCAACGATGAGCAGCTGAGGGCCTATGTGGGCATGGTGGCCGGAAGGCTTGGGCAGGAGGCGCCCTGGAATGCCCAGCTGGGAGCCTATCAGCTGGTGAGCCAGGGGTGGGCGGCTCTTGCCGTCAAGATGCACCGCTACTTCCTCATCACGCGCGACGACAATGCCACCGCTGCGGATTTCGCCGCCTACGCGCAGGCGTGCGTGGCGTGGTCGCTTGACAACTATGCGGGGTTCCCGCGTGGCTTGCAGAAGGGCGTGGCGATCTACCCGGTGCTGCTGCAGGCCCACGCCGCACCCGACGTCGTGGCCTATACCAAGGAGAAGCCCGATGCGCATTGGGCGGCGTTCGCGATGCCCACGGTGGTCGATCTCTCCTCTGGTAAGGTCGATTTCCTCGAGAAGACGCCCGTGTGGGGCTTTGCCATGTGGAAGGGCGTGCGCGAGGCTGCGACGGCGGCGCTCGCCCTGCAGTAGGCCGCCATGAGGCTCTTCATCGCCGCCGAGCTGCCCGAGTCCCTGTTCGAGGCGCTTTCAGAGACATCCGCGCTGCTGCGCGGGAGCGTGCGCGGCCGCTACGTGGCGCCCGACCGCTTCCACGTGACGCTCGCCTTTCTCGGCGAGACGGATGCCGCGCGGTTGGGGGCGCTTGCCGAGCTGATCGACGATGCCTGTGCAGGACGGGATCCCGTGCACGCTCGTCTGGGGGCGCTGGGGTCGTTTGGGAGAAGGAAGAGCGCCACGCTCTGGCAGGCGGTCGAGAGCGACGGCGCACTCGAGGAGCTGGCGGGAGACATGCGGGCGCGCCTGCGTGATGCGGGGTTCTCCTTCGATGACAAGGGCTTTCTCGCGCACATGACGCTCATGCGCTCCGCGGACCTCACGGCGGGCGCGCTGCCCATGCCGCATATCGCGTCTGGCGATATCGATGCGGTCACGCTCTTCAAGAGCGACCTCTCGGGGGCGTATCCCGTCTACACGCCGCTTCACACGTGCTTTCTTCAATAGGGGAGTATCCCCCAGCGAAGAAGTCGGCAAAAGAGTTCGGGCTCCCGAAACGAGAGCCCGAATAATCGCTGCAAAGGGTATGGTTGCGGCCGTCTACAGGCCGTTGATGTAGCGGCAGGCTGCGAGCGCTGCGGTGGCTCCGTCGGCGACGGCCGTGGTGAGCTGGCGCACGCCCTTGGAGCGGCAGTCGCCCGCCACGTAGATGCCCGGCGTGCGCGTGCAGCACTGCTCGTCGGAGTCGAAGTAGCCCCAATCGTTGAGGTCTGCGAGATTCGCGAAGGGCTCGTTCTCGGGGATGAGACCGATCGCCACGAAGAGGCCGTTGCAGCTCTCGCGATGCGCCGCGCCCGTCTCGCGGTCCTCGTAGTCCACACCGGCGAGCTCGCCGTTCTCGGTGACGAGGCCGGTGAGGCGCGTGCTGCAGATGGCGCGCACGTTGGGGCGCGCGAGCAGCACCTCCTGGAGCTTGGCCTCGCCGGTGAGCTGCGGCAGATCCTGCAGGATCACGACCTCGCTGCACTTCTCGGAGAGCAGGATGGCCTCCTGGAGGGCGGAGTTGCCGCCACCCACCACGCAGACCTTCTGC